>JAYVHJ010000361.1:0-2265 GCA_043771315.1 Raineyaceae bacterium | reverse complement strand
AGTTCTTGTTCAATTAGCTTATTTTTAGTTTTTCTATCTTTTTTGTGGTTTTCTGATTTTATACTTCCACAATAAAAATTTGTATTGTCATTATTAAAGTACATTGTTGATTCTGCCAAATATGAGCCTTGTTTTATCATTATTCCATTAAATTTGCAATCTTCATAACCGCAATTATGCTTAGAATAATCCCCAAAATTTCTATGTTTTATTTTTTTATCTTTGAGTGTTTTCTCTTGGAAATGGTGTATATCTTTGATAAGTTGTTTTTCATCAGCTTTGGTAAGTTCTTGTCCCAAAATGGTCAAATTAAAATAAGTGCGAACATCTTTTAGTTGTAAAAAGTCATACGTTTTCTGAAAAAACTTGTTTGCGTAATCTCTAATGGCTATTTTGTCATCAAGCAAAAGTTTTTCATTTTCCAAAATAGACCTATAAAGCCCCAATACATTAAAATCAGTATATTTTTTATGATTATCAATATAAAAAATATAGGCTGATTTGGAGAGTTGATTAAATTTCTGGTTGATTTTCATAGTTTAAAATCTCTTGTTTAAAATCACGCTTTCCGTTATTATTTCGTTGCTTTGGTGCAGTGCTTTATCATAAATAAAAATCTTAAAGCGTGTTTCCACATTGTAGCGTGTGGTTTGGTTGATAACATCATAAAAAATGTCGCTTGGCACTGCCGTAGGAATATACAAAATACTGCCTTCTATAGGACTTGTGGCTGTTCCTTCCAACAACGGAGATATCCTACCATTAAGGTTTTGCCCACCTGGTAAAATAAAATCCACAAAAACGCCATTTATTTTGGTTTGCATCTGACAATGATAGTTCCAATAGTATTTATTACGAGGATTTGCAGGGTTATTACCCTCAAAAATGCCAAAAGGTGGCAAAGTATCAGCAGCAGTAAGCCCAATATCACCATCACCATCTTGGTATTTGATAGAAATAAATAGGCTATCTTCTATCACACGCCCAGAAAGAGGGTTTACTGTGGGTTTATTCACGACATAATCAGGGAAAATTTCAGGAATAATAGGGAAATTTGGTTTTTTGATACACGAAAACATACCACATACTACAAAAAATAGCATTAGGGAAATGTTTATAGATATTTTTTTATCTATCATAAAGATAATATTTAAAATGTTTCTGAAAAACCACAAAGTACGTGCCAGTTTTTAGTGAAATAGTGTGTAGTAAAATAGTGAGTAGTGAAATACATTATTACGACAAAAACACTCAACACTATTTCACTACACACTATTTCACTATTTCTCTCCTGTACTTCCAAAGCCATTTTCTCCTCGTGCTGTTTCGTCCAAAATGGCAACTTCCAACCATTCCACTTTTGTATATTGTGCCACTATGAGCTGTGCTAGACGTTCTCCATCTTCTATTATGAAATCTTCATTAGATAAATTTATCATTCCTAGCCTTATTTCACCTATATAATCAGAGTCTATTGTACCTACAGAATTTATTAGTGTGATGCCTTTTTTGACAGAAAGCCCACTACGTGGTCTGATTTGCCCTTCATAACCTTGTGGAAGTTGTATAAAAATTCCAGTTGGCACAAGATAGCGTTCTAGTGGTTTTAGGAGGATATTTTCAGAGATATTGGCACGCAAATCCATTCCAGATGCACCCAAAGTAGCATAATGTGGCAAACTATGCTTTGATTTATTGATAATTTTTACTTGCATTGACTTTTTGAGATAGTTTTTAATGCAAATATACAAAATTTGAGAGATTTTATTTGAGTTTTTTGTATAGAGATTGTGAAATATCCCAATTATTTGCTGCCATCAAAATCCAACCTATACTGTATTTACCAGATTTTAATACAAGATTACCATTTGCATCATTTCCCAAAAGGATTTTTGTTTCGTCGTGAAAATAGAAAAACATAGGAATAGGAATTAAAAAGAGTTTTCTATTAGCAGAGAAATAGTTACCCTTTATTTTCCCTTTCAACTTTAAATTATGCAATACTTTACCATTTTCTGTTGTTGTGATAACTAGTGTTTTTTTATTATCAAAATAAAAATTCACTATTGTACTATCTGTGATATGAATATTCTTAGGATATCTATCTATAAATGTACCAGAAAATAATTGCTCAAAGAGCAATTTATAAGAGTTTAGATGTTTTGCTGTATCAGCCTTATTTGCATAATTTCCATTAAATTTTGCAGTATCAAATTTCACTACTTCCAAAGATTGATTTCTGACTTTTTTGGTAGAAACACAACC
>JAYVHJ010000360.1:0-1842 GCA_043771315.1 Raineyaceae bacterium | reverse complement strand
AAGAAAAGATATTTTTTGCTAATTTGGTCAATTTCATTGATGATATTAGTATTTTGCTCATCTAAAACATCATTTTGAAGGTTATTGAATACCTCGTTGATTTTTGCGTTAATATCTTTTCTTTCGTTTTCTTGTTGTTTTTCTGAGTATTCAAATGGCACAAATTGCTGATATGTATAGAGATTTAGCACTCTATTAAGCGTTTTGAGTGGTTTTTGCAGATTTTTGTAAATTTGTTTTGACTGCAAAACTTCTTCTTGTGTGGTATCTTTGAGGTCAGAAAGTTGTTTTAGCTGTTTTATGGTGTCTTGTAGCTGGATTTTCACTTGTTCTCCTACAAAATTCACTTGTTGTTTTTTCTCGTCTAAAAACTGCTTCATCACTTCTCCAAAACTTGCGCCAATAAGTGCGTTTCCTTGCTTTACGTGGTGTTCTATAAAACTTAGTGGCGTACCAAAAATAAAAGTATCCAACCAAAGAGATAGTCGTGTAAGTTCTACGGCAAAAGGGTTCAAATCTACGCCAAAAATAATTTTTTTGAGCAAAATTCTTTTAAGCAAAACGAGTTCATCAATTTCAATTTTTTCTTTGATGAAGGTTTGTACTTTTGCAGTGATAAGTTTTTTTTCTGTTTCTAGCGTTTGTCTTAGCGTTTCTGTGGAGATATTTAAAAAATTATCTTGCTGATTTTCTTGTTGATTATCTTCTTCTGTAACTGCTTGATTATGAAGATTTTGGTAAGCAATTTGTGTTATTTGGTTAAGAATTTCTATCAAAAAGTGTCCACTTCCGCAGGCATTATCCAAGATGCGTAGTTTAAGTATTTGCGGTTCATTGGTAAGAGCTTCTTTGAGTGCGGCAGTTGCCATAAATTCCGTAAGACTTGTAGGCGTGTAATAAGACGCTGTAGTTTTACGAGAATTAGAACTTTGAGAAAAATATATTTCGTTTTGTTGATAGGTTTTTGTATGTAAGATTTTCTTAGATTTGTCGTTTTTGAGTTCGTTGTAATCAAAGTCATCAAGTTGTCCATCAGTTTCTTTTCCTTTGTCTTGATAAATAACGTAATGATTTTTTTCATTTTCTGGTACTTTCTTAAAGTCAAACTCCAAAAGTCCTTCATAAATATTGCCAATATGCGTAATAGAAAGGGTTTTGAAATCACGAAGTCTAGCCCCTAAGTCCCCAAAGGGGATTTTAAAGGCATTATTTGTATTTATTCCCCCTTTGGGGGCTAGGGGGCTGCCCAGCAAATTTTTGAGCAAATACGCCAAATCTTTGTTATTGATGATATTGCTTTTGGTAAGTAGCCGAGCTTTATCTTGCGCAAAAAGTCCACCATTGAGAAGCGGAATTTTGTAGTCTGCTCGTCCTTCGTCTAATATTTCAAAAAGGTATTTGAGGTCTCCCCAGCCATTAAATTCGTCTATTTCGTATTCATTTTGGTCGTTTAGATTGGTGATTATCTGACGTAGGGCATATTTTTTGTAGTTTTTATGTTTCTTAAAAAGTTCGTCTTCAAATTTATCCTCAAAATACGCAATAAACAACATTCTAAATGCAAAAGTAACGGAATTTTGGTAGATGTCTGCAAGTGAAATAGTCGGTTTCTTACTATTAATTTCTTGATTTATTTCAGCGTTATTGTAAAGTGCTTGTCCTATTTGCTCCACAATAGAATCTGCGCCATAAATGACTTCTCTAAGGTCTTTTTCAACACTTGCTTTTATTTCTTCGTTTTGTGCTATAATAGCTTGAATACCAGTTGTTTGTGTATCTTGTGCATTTTCTTTTTGGATAAAATTATCTTTCCTAAACACAAAATAAAAGTAATTGAAAGCC
>JAYVHJ010000359.1:0-1873 GCA_043771315.1 Raineyaceae bacterium | reverse complement strand
GGCTACCACACAAAATGGATTAAAATATTTTGATGAATGTCTTGTAGCATATAGGCAACACGCACAAAGTGTTACGGATAATTCTGGGCTAAGAAAAGATGCAATAACAGATACAAAACAATACAAAAAAGACATTAAACTAAAAATAGATAGCTGCAGAATAAATAGATTACATCTTTTTGCAGAAACTTGCAGGAATAACAATAATCATAATATTAACAATAAAAAAACACAATTTTTTTGTGAAAAATCAGCTATTTTATTCACCAATAGGAAGCATTTTTTGACTAAAATAAAGCTACTTTTCTTACTCTTTTCTCACGTAAATATAGTTTACAAACTTCGTAAAAAAAGTTTTTTTAGCAAGGTTTGGCGTGTTGTACAAGAAGTTTTTTTATGATTTCTTGTACTTTCTTAAAAACGTAAAAAGGTGATTATTTTGTAAAAAATCCCTCAAATAATATCATTTTGATACTATTTGAGGGATTTTTGTTGAAAGAAGCATTTAAAAGATTACTTTTTCTCTTCTTCTTTCTTTGGTTCTTCTATTTTTTTCTCGTCTTCTTTTTTCTCATCTTTTTTATCACCACCAAAAAGACCACTAGCAAATCCTTTTAGTTTGCCAAATGCTTCTGATGCACCTTCTTGCAAGTCTTCAAATTTTTCTTTTGCGCCTTCTGCAAGGTCGCCAAATTTTTCTTTTGCACCTTCTGCAAAATCACCTACTTTGTCCATAAAACCATCTTTGTCTGCGTGTTCTTTCACGTAAGCCATTGCAGTTTCAGCAGCTTTTTTAGCTTGCTCATCAGATATTCCTGCAGAAGCAGCAATTTTTTTAATCAAATCTTCCATTATTGTTTTAGATTTTTAGATGAAAATGTATGATAATTTTTTGTACTAGACTTTATAACTAGCACAAATATAATAGTTTTTTTGTTATTAAAAATTTTTTAGGTTTTTTTTTGAAATAATTAACTATGACTATTGATAAAATCAAAATTGATAAGTATAATTTGGGGTGTTTTATTGTTTTTTTGATAGAAAATACATACATTTACGCCTAAAATTATATTAAATTGGAATAAAAAAATTAAATCAGAAAATATTTAGGCAAATTTATGTTTGAAAATCTTAGTGAAAAAATAGATAGCGCATTGCGCAACCTCAAAGGAAAAGGTAAAATCAATGAAATCAATGTTGCTGATACAGTAAAAGAAATTCGCAAGGCTCTTATTGATGCTGACGTAAATTATAAAGTAGCAAAAGATTTTACAGACCGTGTGCGTGAGCAGGCACTTGGACAAAAAGTTATTATAGCCGTAGAACCAGGGCAACTTTTGATTAAAATTGTTTATGACGAACTTGTAACTTTAATGGGAACTGAAAAGAAAGATATTTCTTTTGCAGGAAACCCAAATATTATCCTTATTGCGGGCTTACAAGGCTCTGGAAAGACTACTTTCTCTGGAAAACTAGCTAATTATCTCAAAAAACAAAATAAAAATGTACTTTTGGTTGCTTGCGACATTTACCGTCCTGCCGCCATAGAGCAACTAAAAGTCTTGGGTGATAGCGTTGGTGTAATGGTTTATTCAGAACCAGACAATAAAAATGCTGTTGAAATTGCGCAAAATGCTATTAAATTTGCCAAAGAAAACAACAAACAAACCATTATTATTGATACTGCTGGGCGTTTGGCAGTTGATGAAAAAATGATGAATGAGATTGCGGAAGTCAAAAAAGCCGTTAATCCAAATGAAATTTTATTTGTTGTTGATGCTATGACAGGGCAAGATGCCGTAAATACAGCAAAGGCTTTCAACGAAAAATTAGACTTTAATGGCGTGGTACTCACTAAGTTAGATGGTGATAC
>JAYVHJ010000358.1:0-4323 GCA_043771315.1 Raineyaceae bacterium | reverse complement strand
CAAAACTAGTTTTATGCGTGAACTTTTGCGCAAAGACGAGATGGAACTAAGAGTAGCAGAAAGTACTTTTCATTCTGAAATTTCAGAATTAGAGCGTGGCGCAAAAGAATATGCTATTGCTACACAAAAACGCAAGTTAGGCGTAAAAAAACAGATTTTAGCAGAGTTTGAGGTATCTCTAAAAGCCTTATGAGGTGTGAAGTGTGAGGTGTGAAGTGTGAAGTAAATACAGTTTTCTACGACAATTATACTTCACCTCTCATATCTCACACTTCACACCTCACACTTCACACTTTATAAATCATATATTAAAAAAATCCTATGTATTGGACATTAGAATTAGCCTCTTACCTTGAAGACGCCCCTTGGCCTGCAACAAAAGAAGAATTAATAGATTTTTCTATCCGTTCTGGCGCACCATTAGAAGTTGTAGAAAACCTACAAGAATTAGAAGATGACGGACAGCCTTACGAAAGTATTGAAGAAATCTGGCCTGATTATCCCACAAAAGATGATTTCTTCTTTAATGAAGATGAATATTAGTAGTTGTAAGTTTTATACCCTACGGACATCACAACCAAAAAAGTCTGCTATTTAGCAGACTTTTTTGGTGGATTCATAGTTGGGTGTTTTTAGCCTGCAAAACGTGCCTTTCTATATGATAAACTAGAAAACGGAATGTATCTCCTAGCCGTAATTTAATGAATTTTGTGAGCGCAATAGCTGTTTTGGCTTTCATCATATCAATTTTTCGTTCTCTTATTTCTTCTAAAAATAGTTTTAGAGCATCTAATTGTGCCAAAAAAGTAATAATTGTATTATGATTCAGCCCAGAACTTGCAGGGATTTTGTCTTTTACGGTTTTCATTTTCTTAATTTTGCCGTTTTTCACTCGTATCAAATTAACAAACAATTCTCCCCAAAAACCACTCTGAAAGATTGTATTTACACTTTCTTTACTTTGAAAGTCTGTCGTTTCAATGGCTTTTTTGATTTCTGGAAGATAAAAATATCCATAAAGATTAAGATGCTCCAAACATTCCAACCCACTCCAAGAAATATCATTTTTCTTGTAATTGAGCTTTTCAAGCGACAATTCTTGCAGATTTTTTACTGTTGTTATTGATTCTTCTAGATTCACCAAAAGGTCTTCTATAAGCGTTTTTTGTGCTATTTCCATTATTATAAGGTTGTTCTAAAATTAGTTTTAGTTTTTATTGATGTAAAATTATGCAATAAAAATAACTATAACCTTGATTGAAATCAATATTTTGAAAAGAGAGGTAAAATTATACAACTTGATTTTTACGAATGCGACTAAGCGTTTCTGGGGTCATACGCAGGTAAGAGGCAATATATTTGAGCGGAATTTCTTTAAATAAATTTGGGCTACGTTTCAGCACTCTTTCTAATCTCTCTGAAAATGAAGGAGTTAGCAAATCAATTTCTCTTTCCAATTGTTGTACAATCATTAGTTCTAAGAAATTGGCATATTGTTGCAAATTCTCTAAATTTTCATTGGCAAGTTCTTGCAAATAGCTTTTGGGAATGATTTTTATAGTGGTCTTTCTAATAATATCAACGTACAAAGCAGAGGGTTTTTCTGTCATAAAAGAAGAAAAAGAATTGATAAAATAGCCTTTGTAGCCTAATCTTATGGTTTGTTCTTCTACATCATTCATCAAAAAAACCCTTACTGCGCCTTTTTCTACAAAATAAATATTTCTTTCAATTTCTCCCTCTTTCAACAAAAAATCTCCTCTGACGAAGTTTTTTGTTGTAGGAATCTTGTCAATAATTTGCAATAATTTGTCCCTAAAAGTTAGTTTCATTTATTTTAATAAGCTGATTATCAATATTTTGTATTTATTCAAAATCTGAAATTCACAATTTAAGATTTATTTTTTGGTGGTACTGGGTCGTGTCCGTGTCCTCCCCAAGGATTACAACTCAAAATGCGTTTTATACCCAAATAAAGCCCTTTAAAAACACCGTGAGTTTGCAACGCCTCTACCATATACACAGAACAAGTAGGCGTATAACGACACGAAGGCGGAAAAATAGGCGAAATAAAATATTGATAAAAACGCACCAATAAAATTAATATTTTTTTCATTTGTTTTGATTCCCTTTAATAATCAACATCATCATTTTCAACTTTTAGGAGTGGCTTTTTTTCCTTTAATTCTTTGATTTCATCTTCAAATCTGTTTATGTCATTTCCACTAAAAGACAAATATTTTAAGTTTTTGATATTTGCAAGTTCCTGCGGAAAACTCTCCAAATTTGTATCTACAAGCCAAATAGTTTCTAATTTTTCTAGTTTTTCTATTTCTTTCGGGAATTTTTTAAATGGATTATTATCCAAAATAAGTTCTTGCAAATTATTCATTTCGCCTATTTCCGCAGGCAATTCTTTTATTTCTTGTGAGATTAAATCTACTCTTTTTACTCTTTTTAAAATTTTAATAGATTTTGGTAGATAGGTTGTTTTTTTCTGTGAAATGTAAAATGAAACTTCCTTAATACCTGTGAGTAAACCTTTTAAAGGCGCTTTTGGTTGCAAAAAACGGTATAACTCCTCATAATCTTCCAACGAATATTTTACATATTTCTCAAACTCTTCTTTAAAATTTTGTGCCAACGCAAACGCCAAATACACATTATCTGGGTTACTACTTATAAGCAAGTCAAACAGGTTTTTA
The DNA here is from genome assembly GCA_043771315.1 of Raineyaceae bacterium. Lineage (GTDB taxonomy): Bacteria > Bacteroidota > Bacteroidia > Cytophagales > Thermonemataceae > JANYGM01. The sequence goes on along the minus strand of JAYVHJ010000358.1, from coordinate 1,618 downwards.
AATTCTTTGGTCATAATTTTGCGCTTTGTATTCAAACCCTTAGGGTGAAATTTGGTTAAAACTTTGAATTTCAAAAGGTTACACCCTAAGGGTTTTGACTTCTGAAAAATTCACAATTAAAAACATTGCAAATCTAAATAAATTTATGTACTTTTGCACCAAAATTAAATCCTTTAGAAAATTCTTCAGCAAATTATATGCAAGAGATACGCAACATAGCTATTATTGCCCACGTTGATCACGGCAAGACAACCCTCGTAGATAAAATTATCCACGCTTCAAAACTTTTTAGAGATAATCAAGCATTTGATGACCTTATCCTAGACAACAACGACTTAGAGCGTGAGCGTGGTATAACAATCACTTCAAAAAACGTATCTGTTCGTTATAAAGGCGTGAAAATCAACATTATAGATACACCAGGTCACTCCGACTTTGGCGGTGAAGTGGAACGTGTTTTGAAACTTGCTGATGGCGTTCTGTTGCTTGTAGATGCTTTTGAAGGTCCTATGCCTCAAACTCGTTTTGTACTTACAAAAGCCCTAGAATTAGGCTTAAAACCTGTCGTAGTTATTAATAAAGTGGATAAATTGAACTGTCGCCCTGACGAAGTTCACGAGTCTGTTTTTGATTTGATGTTTAACTTAGGCGCAACGCAAGAACAATTGGATTTCCAAACGGTTTATGGTTCTGCCAAACAAGGTTGGATGAGTAGAGATTGGAAAGTACCTACAACTGATATTATTGCACTTTTGGATACTGTTTTGGAAGCTATTCCTGCTGCGCCAAGCCCAGAAGGAAGTGCACAAATGCAAATAACTTCATTGGATTATTCTTCATTTATTGGACGAATTGCTATTGGTCGTGTGCATAGGGGCGTTTTGCGTGAAGGCGCACAAATGGGAATGTTTAAGGCTGATGGTAGTTTTAGAAAGGTGAAAATCAAAGAATTACAATCTTTTGAAGGTCTTGGAAGAGTAAAAGTTGAAGAAGTAAGAGCAGGTGATATTTGCGCTGTTATTGGTATTGAAGATTTTGAAATTGGAGATACAATTACGGATTTGGAAGGTGCAGAGCAACTTCCACGTATTTCTATTGATGAGCCTACAATGAGTATGCTTTTCACTATCAATAATTCTCCATTCTTTGGAAAAGATGGTAAATTTGTAACGTCTAGACATTTGAGAGATAGACTTTATAAAGAAATTGAAAAAAATCTTGCTTTGCGTGTTCAAAACACAGATTCTGAAGATAGATTTTTGGTCTATGGTCGTGGAATTTTGCACTTGTCTATTCTTATTGAAACAATGCGTAGAGAAGGTTATGAGTTGCAAGTTGGTCAGCCACAAGTACTTTACAAAGATATTGATGGAAAAAAATGTGAGCCAATAGAAATTTTGGTGGTTGATGTACCAGAAAGCGTTTCAGGAAAAGTAATTGAACTTGCTACGCAACGTAGAGGCGAACTAATGATTATGGAGCCAAAAGGTGATTTGCAACATTTGGAGTTTAGTATTCCTTCTCGTGGTATCATTGGCTTGCGTAATGCGGTACTTACGGCTACGCAAGGTGAGGCTATTATGACGCACCGTTTCCAAGATTATCAGCCTTTTAGAGG
>JAYVHJ010000357.1:0-16148 GCA_043771315.1 Raineyaceae bacterium | reverse complement strand
GTAACTATAAAATAACTTTTTTGACTAAAAAAAACTAAACTAAGATTTAAACTAAATAGAATTATGTCTGAAGAAAAAAAATATAAAACCATAATGTTGATTGATGATAACGAAATTGACAACCTTATCAACCAAAAAATTGTGGAAGCATCTAATATATGTGAAAATATTTTTTCACATACAGGAGGCAAAAGTGCCATAGAATTTCTGAAAAATATGGAAAAAATTGCCTCTGCTATAGAAGCTCTTCCAGAAGTAATTTTCTTGGATATTGATATGCCACTTATGGACGGTTTTCAGTTTTTAGATGAATTTGAAGCTCTTACAGATGCAACCAAAGCACATTGTAAAATTGTAATGCTTACTTCTTCTATCAATCCACAAGATATGAACAAATCTCAAAAATATCCATTTGTAAAAAAATATATCAACAAACCACTCACACAAGACAACCTTAGAAAATTAGAATTATAAGGTTTTAAGTAAGATTTTAAGTAAGTCAGTGATTAGTTGATGTTTAGATATGACTAAAATAATACATAATAAAATTATTATCAGTATATTGTATTCATAATTCACAATTAAAAATTCACAATTATTTAGAAATCCATCAAATTAAACTATAAAAGTATATGAAAAAATACCTAAAAAATGCTATTTTGACTGCTATTTTTGGTTTTGTAGCCACTTTTGCTACACACTCTGCTATAGCGCAGGGAGAAATAAAATTTGAAAAAGAAAGTCATAATTTTGGCGTGGTTAATGAAGGCGTACAAGCAAAATATGATTTTGTGTTCTTAAATACTGGTAATCAGCCTGTTATCATACAAAGCGTAAACGCTTCTTGCGGTTGTACAACTCCTTTTTACACGAAAGAACCTATTTTACCTAATAAAAAAGGGCTAATTTCTGCGTCTTTTGATAGCAATGGTCGTCCTGGCGTGTTTAATAAATCTGTAACAGTAGTCAGCAATGCCAAAAATGGTAGTATTACTTTGACTATTCAAGGTGAAGTGAAAGGCAAAACACAAGAACAAATAGATGCCTCAAAAATTATTTTGACTTTAGACAAGCAAAGCCACGACTTTGGAAACATACAAGCTGGGCAAACAGTAGCACAAAAATTTACCGTAAAAAACACTGGAAAGGCGGATTTGACTATTTCATCTGTGCAATCTGACTGCCGTTGTGTAACACATACCATTTCAAAAAACACAATCAAAGCAGGAGAAACGGCTACTTTAGAACTTCGTTACACACCAACAGGTACAAAACAAGTGAAAAATAATGTTAATATTTTTTCTAATGATAATGTTACTGGCGTGATGCAAATCTCACTTACTGCGAATATTGGTGGCGTGAGTATTATGAAAGAAAAAAGCGCACAAGCTAATCCTTTTGGATTTTAATAGCTTAAAATTTATACAAAAAAGCCTTTCTAAAATTTTAGAAAGGCTTTTTTGTCTTATTCTCTTTGAGATTTGTTTTTTATTCTTCTGGCACATGTATTTCTTGATAGTTTCCTTTTTTCTTTTTAAAGCTAAAAAGTAAGGATATTTGGAGGAAGTTTTTGCCTGTTTCATCATCTACAGAATAATCAAACTGGTTTATCCAGCCTATTTGTGTGGCAAATTTGCGAGAAAATTCGTAGCCTACACCTACAAAAAATCTATTTCTTTGAAAATAAGCTGGCTCATTAGTCATAAAAAGTTCGTTCCAAATCACGCCATAAAGGGTTTTAGGCATTATTTTGGGTGTATTGATAGGTAAAACTGCTTGCAAGCGGTAGCGCACACGTAAACGGTAGCCTTTGGGCGTAAAACGGTTTTCTATGCGGTAGCGGTTTTCTATTTTTAGTCGTCCTAGTGTATTATGAAAGGAAACGTAAGGGAAAAGTCTTATTTCATTATTAACTTTTGGTGTAACAAAATCCCCTCCAGAACGGTAAGTTTGGTAAGTTCCTGCACCAAAACCAACAGAAATTTGGTCAGAAAGTTTATAACTAACTACTGCTTTTGTTTCGTAATAATGAAAATCATTATAAAATTTTAGACTACGTATTTGTGCCTCTGCAGATATGCTCCACTTTGGGTTTAGTTCAAAACGTGCATTAAGAATGTTCCAAGAACCCAAATCATCATAATTTTGTCCAAAACAAGTTGAAAAAGCAAAATAATTTAAGTTTAAGACTAAAAAAAGAAAGAAAAAACGACAAATCTTTATATCACACTTCAAACGCTTTATTCCCCCGTTGGGGGTTAGGGGGCTATTACATTTTATCAATTTTCTCACCAATTTCTATAGAGGCTGTTTTAATAACTTCTTTCTTATTATTTTTGTCAAAAACCACATCAATACGACCCAAACGCAAGCCTGCCCAACCAACTTGGTTGATAAGGACTTCATCACCGTTGGGAGATTTCACAGAAGTTGGCTCTTCCAAAAAAGTGTGTGTATGTCCGCCCAAAATCAAATCAATACCATCAACTTTTGCTGCAAGTTGCATATCAGAAATACGGTCAATTTCGTAAGAATAGCCCAAATGCGACAAACAAATGATAAATTGACAATCCATAGACTTAAGTGTAGCCACCATTTGTTTAGCGACTGTTACAGGGTTTTTATATACTGTTTCAGCGTAATTATGCTCAGGAACAATACCGTTTAGCTCAATTCCTACCCCAAAAATGCCAATTTTGATGCCTCCTTTATTGAAAACCTTATAATGTTGGAATCTGTCTTTGAGAATAGTCTTAGAAAAATCATAATTTGCATTCAGAATAGGGAATTTTGCAGCAGGCAAAGCACGTTGCAAACCTTGTAAACCATTGTCAAAGTCGTGATTACCAAGCGTTCCTGCATCATAACCCATCTCGCTCATCAAACGAAATTCTAATTCTCCACCAAAATAGTTAAAGTAAGGCGTTCCTTGAAAAACATCTCCACAATCCAACAAAAGCGTATGTTCTTGTTCACTTCTAATTTTTTTCACAAGTGTAGCACGTCTAGCCATTCCTCCAAAACCTGATTCTTTGCGCCCGTCTAGCGGAAATGGGTCTATACGAGAGTGCATATCATTGGTATGCAAAATAGTTAGCTTGATAGGTTTATTTGAAATATTATTAGCAAATAATTCTGTTGGAGCAAAACTAGCTACAGCAAGCCCTGTAAGGGTATTTTGGATAAATTTACGGCGTGAAAGCATCTTTTGATATGTGAATAACCCCCTAAACCCAAAGGAGGATAAAGAGTATGATGTGAGATATATTGCAAACAAGGCAGCAAATTTAATAAAAAATAACAACAAAACAACTTTTTCAATTAACAAACAGTTGCTTTCCTTAAAACCAAACGGTCATATTTGTAGCTAAAAAGCCATCTAACTTACTAGGATTAACTTTATTTGTATAGATTTTATCTTCCGCACTATAAAATCTTCCTTCAAAACGAATAAGAACATTATCTAAAACACTGATATTGAATGAAGTAGAAGTGCTAAACACGTTTGAGCCTACATATTCTCCTCTTTTATCAGAAAAATACTCTATTCTAGTTGCCAAATTAAGTTTTTTAGTAAAATTATACTTCAAAATAGCGTTTGCCTGCCACCAAACCTTAGTTTCAATGTCTGTATATTGCTGAAAGCCAAGATACGCACAACTTGTAAACGTAAATTTGTCGTTTGGACTATAAATTACATAAAAATCATTGAAAAAACGTACCCTTTTTGTTGGATTTGCATCACTACGCTCATCACCTGTGTAGGTATTCCAATTCAAAAGTAACTTATCATTTGGGCGGTATTCTACCTGCGTTCCTAGTGATTTTTGTTCGTTTGTTTCTTTGATATTCTGCCAACCATTCAAAATATAAATGTAACTCATCAGTTTGGGGGCAAGTGGCAAAGAAAGTTTGACACCAGAAAGATAGTAAGGTACTAAATCCGTTCCTATTGAGCGTGTGTACATTATTTGGTCTTTTGAAATGGCAGATTCTGGCGTATACGGAGAGCCTAAAATGCCTGCATCTAGCCAAATATTCTTTTTTTCTGATAATTTCACGCCAATATTTGCCTCCACAAAATTCTTCAAAGTGGCAGGTTCATCAACATAATTAGCATTCATATAAGTGCCGAAACCAGGCACAACACGCCCTCTAAGGCGTTCTGAAATGTATTTTATATCAATGTAAGCAAGATTTATAGTAAATTCGTTGTGGCGTGAGTTGGAAAAAGTAAAAGGGCGGTCTTTGCCTTGCGGATTATTAAAATCATACAAATAATAGGTGTCAATCATACCACCAAGTGTTACAGTCCCCTTTTTCTTAATGGCATTTGTATCTAATGTGGCTGAATTGACAACTTGCGCCTGTATTTTTATAGAAAAAAACAGAAAAAAAAATGTGTAAAGAAAATATTTCATAAATGATTAGTTATAAAAATGTTTTTTTTGATTATTAGATAGTTACAATTTCACAGCAAAAAGAAAATCAAGTTATCAAAGTTGTAACTTCAATAACTTGATTTTATTTTTTGGAAAAATACTATTTATTTATTTCTAAAACAAATTTTTATCTGACAAACTATAATCTAAACAAGGTAGCAAAGATAATTCTTGCTTCAGATTTTACCAAATCAGGTCGCCACGTAGGGTCTAATGTGGTTGTAGCATAACCAGTTTGTGAGGTTACGCCACCAGCACCAGCAAAATAAGGTACGCTAGAATTTCTATAAACGCCTTCTACTCTGAAAGTTATGCTTTGATTAGGCATATAATCAAAATTAGTTGAAATATCCCAACCAACAAATTTATCTCCAGGATTAGCACTAAACGGGTATTTTCCTTCTGTTGTCGTTGGGTCGTTTGGATTAGGCAAAGGGCTTGCTTGACCTGTTGGATAAAGCACCAAATAACGTCCAGGATTAGTCATAATGCCACCTCCAACAGTCCACGCCATTTTATTTTTAGCAAACCAAATACGGTTATAAATCATAGCACTTGCAAAATATTGTGCAGGATTAAGCGTATCACTATTATTAAAACCATTCACACCGCCACCTTGCTCAAAACCAATATCACCAGTCAAAGAAAATGCCATTTTGGTAATCCCATTTGAAGTAGGATTATCATAATATTTGACGAGCATACTATTATCAGAGTGAAAGCGTTTTCTTGCAGGAAGTCCGCCAGCATCTGTACCATAATAGTTGTTAGAGATAAGTTTGAGATTGTTTTTCATATAAGTAACACTTCCTCCTACACCAGGTTGCGCATTAAATTTGCCATAACTTTGCCAGCCATTAATAAGCCAAAGTTCTATTTTGAGCCTTTTGGTTGGGTGAATTTGCGCCCTCACACCATTAAAAAACCAAGGTGTATTATCAGAGGTATAAGATGCTTGATATTCCCAGTTTTCCGCTTGGTAATAAGAATTTAGCCCAATATAGCTCATAAACATACCAGCATCAATATTGATACCATACCATTTGTTGAAATGATAGCCTACATATGCCTCACTCAAATAACGGTAAACATCAGCTAGTTTGTATTGCCCTCTGTAAGGACTCAAATCATTGCGAGGGATAACAATGGAACGTGTGCCAAACTGTGTCATAAACCTTGCACGAGCATTCCCATAGTTAAAATCTCCGCCAAAATGCAAAGCAGAAAGTTGGACTTCATTGTTGCGTGCAAGTGCTGTAGAGCCTACAACAGTATTGTCGTTAGGATTATTAAAAGAACGGGTATAATTAACATCTAGGAAAATACTAGGAGAAAAGTATTTCATATTTTTGAAGACAGAAGAGTCTCTACGGTCTGCTCCATTTTGCCAACTCACATCAATTCCTTCAAAAGGTTCTCCTTTTTGTTGAGCATAAATTATATGTGTTGTTTGGAAAAAAACAACAGAAAAAAGGACGAAAAAAAAACTTTTATTGTTCATTTTGATTGTATTTTAAGATTGAAGGCGCAAATGTAGCAATATTCAAACTTAAAAAACCAATAAAATACAAAAAATTCACCAAAGATTTTATCCAATAAAGGAATATTTATTCAATAATGCCATTCTACGCCAATATTGCCAAAAAGTAACCAAAAAAGCAATACCAAAATTACTCATTTGAAAAATAAAATTATCAGAAAACAGGCTTGGAAACATCAAAAGTGAGAAAATAAACATCAGTGTAGCTATTTGCCCCCAGTATTCAAAACGTCTTTTCAAAAACGCCATCATCAAAAAATGTCCTCCAAACACACCTAACATAATCATAGGAATATTAAAATTCGTTGGTGCGCTTATTTTATAAAGAATAAGAAAGGAAAACAGCCACGAAATAATTAAAAAGACAGTTCTATATGGGATATTGACATCTGGCGTGCAGTCAAAAGTGGTAGGTTTAGGTGCAGAAAGCGCAATAGTACGCCTATTATACGACACAAGCGTATAAAATTGTTTGACCAAAAAATACAAAAACTGCCATTTCATAACTTTCCCTATCCAAGGCATTTTTTGAGAAAGCAAAAACACCAAACTATCCACGCCATAAAGTACCTCGCCTGTGTCTTGGTCAATAAGTGGGATTTCGTGCTTACTGCGGTGCAAATCAAGTTTTGAGGCAATATTTTCGTCTATTTTGGTAAAAGAAAGACGGTTTTCAGACTTCAAAAATCCGTATTGAACAAATGCCTTGGTATAAATATTACACATTGGGCAAGTGTCGTCATAAATAATGGCTTTGTTGTGTGTAGTTCCCATTTTTGAATAATTTTTTGAATAAAAATATATACTCAAATTTCGTACCGTAAATCTCTTACTTTGTATTTCAAAGTTCTTACTTTACAAATGCTTCTATTATTTCTTCTGCCTTTTTGAGGGTATCTGCTAGTGTTTCATTGACCAAAATTACATCAAATTCACTTTCAAATGACATTTCATATTCAGCCTTAGACATACGTGTTTCTATGCTGGCATCACTTTCTGTGTTGCGTTCTTCTAACCTTTTACGCAAAATTTCAATAGAAGGGATTTTAACAAAAACCGCCAATGCTCGTTCTTCATAATATTCTTTGAGTTTTAAGCCACCTTTTACATCAACATCAAAAACTACGTGTTTTCCTTGCGCCCAAAGACGTTCTATTTCTGTCTTCAAAGTGCCATAATATGCCCCCTGATACACTTGTTCGTATTCTACAAATTCGTTGTTGTGGATTTTTTCCTCAAATTCTTCCTTAGAAAAAAAGTAATAATGTACGCCTTCTATTTCAGTTCTACCACGTTTTGGACGTGTACAAGCAGAAACAGAAAAGCCCAAATTGTCGTATTTGGCAACTAAATGTTGTACAATGGTTGTCTTTCCAGAGCCAGAAGGAGCAGAAAAAATAAGTAATTTGCCTTGAAAAGCCATTTTTTAATTAGAATTAGATAGAAATATTTTATAATAAATAATTTAAGGTGTTTTTTAAGGTATTTTTATTTTGTGTTAATTTCCTAACTCTTTAGCACGTTTGAGTGCATTATTTAGACCTTTTCCTATATTTCCTTTGACCTCAAATTGGGCAAATGTTTTGAGTGCCGCCTCTGTTGTGCCACCTTTTGAAGCAACTTTTGCTATCCATTCAGCACAACTCAACTGATGAATATTTTTCAGATGTACCGCACCCATAAAAGTTTGTTCTACCAATAATTCTGCCTCTGCTGCACTAAAACCCATATCTTTTGCTGTGCTTATCATACTTTCCATAAAATAATAAACATAAGCAGGACCACTTCCAGAAATAGCCGTTACGGCATCTAATTTATTTTCATCTTCAAAATAAATAGATTTTCCAGTTGTATTGAGAAGGTTTTGTATCATAAAAAGCTCTTCTCTTGTAACTTGCGCAGCCGCTGTAAAACCTGTAATTCCCATTCCTATTTGTGTAGGCAAATTAGGCATAGCACGTACCACACGCACCAAAGGCAGATTTTCTTCTATTCCTTTCATTGTTACGCCAGCCATAATGCTCAATAAAAGCTGTTTTTCTTTCAAAAAAGGCAATAATATAGGATAAAAAACTTTTGCATCTTGCGGTTTTATGGCTAAAATAATCAAATTCATTTCACTTATATAATCTCCAACTGCAATAAAGCTATTTTGAAATCCTTGCATTTTAAAATAATCAGCTTTCTCTTGTGAATGATTAAGTATGTAAAGATTTTCTTTGGTGATTGTCTGGTTAGCAGTAAAACTATCTGCATAAGTTTTGCCCATATTTCCTCCACCAATAATAAGAATTTTCATTTTTATATGTTAAGTTTTTTGTGGAAAACACTTGATTATTAACATTTTGTATTCATTCACAATTCCTAATTTAAAATTCACAATTACTTTAAAAGTGTTGTTTTGCGGACAAAATCCCAACAAATAATCCCTACTGTTACAGAAATATTAAGTGAATGTTTACTCCCAAATTGTGGTATTTCTATACAAAAATCAGATAATGCAATTACGTCTTCTGCTACACCAAAAACCTCATTTCCAAACACAAAGGCATACTTTTTAGGTTTTTCTTGTGTATTTTCTGAATTTTCAAAAACAAAATCATTCAAAAAAATACTATTTTTCACTTGTTCCACACAAATAATAATGTAACCTTGTGAGCGCAACTCCTGCAATGCCTCGTGTGTGTGTGCAAAATGTTGCCAATCAACGGTTTGAGTAGCTCCAAGAGCGGTTTTTTCCATTTCTCTATTTGGAGGCGTGCCAGTAATGCCACAAAGGTAGATTTTTTCTGCTAAAAAACTATCTGCAGTTCTAAAAACAGAGCCAACATTGCTCAAACTACGTACGTTATCAAGCACCAACGCAAAATGATGTTTTTGTATCTGTTGAAATTCGTCAGTAGAAAGTCTATTTAATTGGTCTGTGGTGAGTTTTTGCACGTTATAGAATAGTTTTTATAAACAAAATATCTAATAAAATCCAATTTTTTTGGTATGTTAAATATTGATTAAGTGTTTGTTAATTATTTGTTAAATTTCTTTAATCTTATGAGATTTCAATAAAGTCGCAATTTACCAAAAGTTTCTTAGTTCTAATATTAGTTGTAAGAATTCTTTTTATTTTTGTGTTTTAGAGATTTTTGCACTATTTTTGTAAAATACATTAAATAAAAAATAGTACAAATTTCATAAAAATTTACCTAAATCTCAAATAATTCCCTAAAAATGAAACAAATACTAATCTTCCTACTTGCTTTTATGCTTGCTGGGCAGTCTTGCGCACAAAAAAAAGGCAATAATACCAAAGACAATACAAGTTCCAAAGATGCTTCTTTTAATCTTTCTGGTAAAATTCCTGTGGCGCAAGCAACAGAAAAACCTGTTTTGGTTTATCTAAAAGACGTTGATAGTGAGCCAATTGGAGCAGATACAATCAAAATAAATGCTAAAACTGGGGAATTTTCACAGAAAATAAAAATGACTGAAAATGTTGGTTTGTATGTGCTTATTATTGGGCAATGGCAAAATATTTTTATTCCTGCAAAAAATAAAGATGTTATTACACTCACACACAAAGAGTTAGTAGATAATCCTAAAGGTACTTGGGACGTAAAAGGCTCAGAAGATACCAAAAAAGTGGTTGCTTATGGCATCAAAGAACAAGAATTGCAACAAAAACATATAAAGCCATTAGAGGCAAGGTATCAAGCCGCAGTAGCAGCAAATAATGAGCAAGAAATAAGTAAAATTCAAGATGAATTTATGACAAAAATAGCACCTATGCTCAAAAAAGAAATGAATGCTTATGTTTTTGAGAATTTTTTAGGCTCTTTTGCAACTGTTTTTTTAGCATATAGATGGGATACAGAAAGTGAGCCTTTGTATATGGAAAAGCTCAATACACCATTTCAGAAGGCTTTTGGCAAAGAAAATATTGCAAAATCAATCAATGAAAGATACGAAAGTTTTAGCAAATTGGGCGTGGGTGGTGTTGCACCAGAAATCAGTGAAATGTCGCCAGATGGCAAAAAAATAGCTCTTTCGTCACTTCGTGGAAAGTATGTTTTACTTGATTTTTGGGCGGCTTGGTGTGGTCCTTGTCGTCAGGAAAACCCAAATGTAGTAGCAGCTTATGAAAAATACAAAAGCAAAGGATTTACGGTTTATGGCGTGTCGCTTGATGACAACAAAGATGCGTGGATAAAAGCCATTGAAAAAGATAAATTAACGTGGTCACACGTATCAGACCTAAAAAAATGGTCAAGTGCCATAGGTAAATTATATGCTATTAAAGGTATTCCAATGAACTTTTTGCTGGATAAAGAGGGCAAAATAATTGCTAAAAACCTTCGTGGAAAAGCATTGGACGACAAACTTGCAGAAGTTTTGAAATAAGTGTGAAAATAAAATAAAAAAGCCTTTCCAAAACTAGGAAAGGCTTTTTTTGTGGAAAGAATATTTATTTGTACAAATTCAACTTTCTTACAAATAAAATAGTTATAATTGTGTAGCTTATTGAAAAAATTAAAAATCTAACTTCTTACTTATTTTATGGAGATTATTCCTGCAGAAACCCCTAAAAAATTATCTGTATTTTGTCAAAAATTCCACAAACAAACCTTAGGCTTTGAACTAATTATTACAGAAAATTTTGAAGAAATCAGCCATTTTTGGCAACAAATTTCACCCAATAACAATATTTTTCTCCAACAAGATTTTATGCGTGTTTGTATGCAAATGCCACTACATAACACAGGGCAAGTTTTTGGCGTTTTTCTCAAAGATAATAAACCAGAAGGTATTATTTATACACAACATAAAAATTTTAATCTTGATGAAAGCCGTAACGGAAAACCGTTAGCAGCATCTCATAAAATTTCTAAGAAATTTAAGGAGCTTTTAGCCCGCAATTTGGAAATAAACACCCTTATTTGTGGCAATTTGTGTCTTACAGGAGAAAATGGTTTTTTATTTAACGAAAATATCAATACAGAAATAAGTCAAAAACTTGTTTTTTGGGCAATGGGACGCATAAAGCAATTTCTTAAAAAACAAGATATTGATATTAAAATGTATTTTTTAAAGGATTTTTTTGAACAAAAAAATGCGTTGGTTGCTGAAAAATGCACACAATTTGCCTTTCAGCCTACAATGCTTCTGCAAATCAGACCAGAATGGCTTACTTTTGATGATTATTTGCTTGCCCTGCACGCAAAAGCACGTGCAAGAGCAAAACGTGCCGTAAAAAAATCTGCGGAACTCACCAAAAAAGAGCTTAATCTAGATGAAATTAAGCATTATGAGAAAGAAATCCACGCACTTTATACAAAAATCTCGCAAAATGCTGATTTTAATCTTTATGTGCAACAAAATAGCTATGCCAGCGTTTTGAAACAACATTTAGGAGAAAAATTTAAACTACTAGCTTACTTTGATAACAATAATTTGGTAGGTTTTTGCACAACTATTGAAAATCATGATAAATTAGAGGCAAGTTTTATAGGTTTTGACTATAACTATAATGCCACACACCAGATTTATCTTAGCCTTTTGTATGAAATCTTGCATATTGGGATTAAAAGTAAGTCAAAAAGCATCAATTATGGACGTACCGCCACAGAAATTAAGAGTTCTTTGGGTGCTGATGCCTTTGATATGTATTGTTATTTGAGGCATACCAATATTATTTTTAATGCACTTGCACCATCTTTGGTGGATTATCTTGATAAACCAGAAACTTGGCAACCTCGTCACCCATTTTTAGATAAAAATACTGATAATCAACAAGATAATCAGAAAAATAATACTCATTCTCACAAAAAAATCAAAGAAGAAGTAGAGGAATAAAATTGTTGGTTGAATTTTTTGAATGGTTTGACCATTCAAAAAATCAACTTCTTAATCAACCTCTTAAATTGCCATTTTTTCAATTTGATTAGCAATATCTTCTGCAACTTCTTTTTTAGATTTGAGTTCAAAATTGGTTTCCATACCATTTTTATCCAAAATAGTTATTTTGTTGGTGTCGTGTCCAAAGCCTGCACCTGCATCATTAAGTGAGTTTAGTACAATAAAATCCAAGTTTTTGGAGATAAGTTTTTTGCTGGCATTAGCTTTTTCATCATTGGTTTCTAGTGCAAAACCTACCATTAGTTGGTTTTTTTGTTTGATTTTACCAAGTGTAGCAGCAATATCTATAGTTTTTACCATTTCCAACACAAATTCATCAGTTTTTTTCTTAATTTTCTGAGTTTCTATTGTTTTTGGGCGGTAATCAGCTACGGCAGCAGCCAAAACAATTATATCACTTTCTAAGAAAAATTGGTTAGCTTTTTCGTACATCTCTTGTGCAGATTGAACTTTGAAAATTTCAATATTATTTTTATTTATTTGATTACTAAATAGTTGCACGCTTGTAGGTCCGCTTACAATCCTTACGTGTGCGCCCCTTCGTGCAAGGCTTTCAGCAATAGCATAACCCATTTTTCCTGTGGAATGATTGCCAATAAAACGGACTGGGTCTAGTGCTTCAAAAGTTGGTCCTGCGGTAATAAGCACCTTTTTTCCTTTGAGATTTTGTATTAAATTTAGTTGATTATTCTCTAACTTATTTTTAAAGAAATTCTCCAAAAAAATGATAATATTTTCAGGCTCTGCCATACGCCCTTCTCCTACAAGTCCGCTGGCAAGTTCTCCACTTTCAGAAGGAATAATTTGATTACCAAAACTAATAAGTTTTCTAAGATTTTCTAATGTACTTTGATGCTTATACATATCCAAATCCATTGCAGGCGCAAAAAAAACAGGGCATTTTGCAGAAAGATACACTGCAATAGGCAAATTATCACAGATACCATTGGCACATTTGGCAAGTGTTCCAGCCGTTGCAGGTGCAACTACAATGGCATCAGCCCACAAACCAAGTTCAACGTGATTATTCCACGTACCATTTTTATCATCCACAAAATCAACCAAAACAGGGTTTTTGGAAAGTGTTGCAAGTGTGAGCGGTGTAATAAAAGCAGTTGCACTTTCACTCATCACCACTTTTACCAGCGTGTTTTGTTTGATAAGCAAACGCACCAAAGTTGCTGTTTTGTAGGCGGCAATACTTCCTGTGATGATAAGTAAGATTTTTTTATTTTGTAACATTATTAGTTTTTTTTCTGATTTTTTGTATATATTTGTCTTACTTATTTGTTTTGAGAAAAACAAAAATACACTAATAAGCGCATTTTCCAAAAAACTTTTCAAAAATACACGTAATACTTAACGCTAAAAAGATGTCTGATAACAATTTAAAATCTTATATTGAGCAAGCTCTAAAAATTAGAGAAACACAAGAAACTGTTTCTGCTGACGAGATGCAAAAAATTGCTTTATCCTTAGGACTTACAGAAGCTGATTTGGCTAAAGTAGAAGATGTTTTTAAGGCAACCGTACTTCGTGGGCAAGGTTTTATGAAGTTCCAAGATTATGCAAGTGCCATCAAAGAATTTGAATATGCGGCTGTTTTAAAGCCTAATAATGCAGAGGTTTTGCAAGGTTTGGCGTATTGTTACACACATATTGCAGTAATAAATGAAGACAAGAAAATCTACCAAAAAGCACAAGAAACTATCAAAAATGCCCTTTTAATAGACCCAAATCACGAACAATCTTATGCTGTATCTAGTGAACTTAATAGAGGACTAAAAAATATTAATCTTAAAAGGCTAAGACTTTCCTCTTCTAATTATGCTAATGTAGTTGCTCCTGTTCGTCCTAAAATGTTTGCTAAATCTCGTAAAGATAACAAAATTGCAGGGGTTTTGGGTGGAATAGCCAATTATACTGGAATAAGTTCTTTTGCTTTGCGTGCTTTGGTGTGCGTGGGTAGCATATTTACAGGCGGTTCTTTCTTAATAGTTTATATTTTTTTAGCTATTTTTATGAAGAAAGAACCTTTGGATAATGATTACTAGCATTCAATTACGAATTATAAATTACGAGAAATACAATTTAAAAATTATTGAATGATTATTGAAAATAATAATACAACTATTACTAAAACAGTTTGTATTTACTTGATACCAACTATTTTGGCAGAAAATACAGAGAAAAACGTCCTTACACCTCAAATAAAAGAGATTGTAACAAATATTGATGATTTTTTTGTAGAAGAATTGCGTACTGCACGTAGGTTTGTAAGTAGTCTAAAAACAGGCAAAATTATTGAAAATCTTAATTTTTATGAATTTAATAAAAAAACACAACTTTCTGAAATAGAAACTGCCTTAAAACGTGTTAAAAGTGGCTTTTCAGCAGGGATTATCTCAGAAGCGGGTTGTCCTGGTATTGCAGACCCTGGCGCAGTTTTGGTGGCGTGGGCGCATACGCAAGGCATACGAGTAATACCACTTGTGGGTGCATCAGCTATTTTTATGGCACTTATGGCATCTGGAATGAATGGGCAAAATTTTGCGTTTTCTGGTTATTTGCCTATTGACAAAAAAGAACGTGCTAAAGGGGTAGCACAATTAGAAAATATTGCTTACACGCAGTCGCAAACGCAGATTTTTATGGAAACACCATTTAGAAATAATCATCTTTTGGAAACTATTCTGCAAACTTGTCAGCCAAATACATTACTTTGCATTGCCTGCAATATTACGGCGCAAGATGAGTTTATTCAGACAAAACCCATCAAAGAATGGAAAAAAATAAAACTTGATTTACACAAAAAACCAACTGTTTTTTTAATAGGAAAATAAGTATTCAATTACGAATTACGAATTATCAATTACGAAAAAATATTTTAATTAAGTAATAATATGATTATCAGTAGTTTGTATTTAACTCATAATTCACAATTCATAATTCATAATTAGTATGAAACGCTGTCAAATTCAAAAAGGTTTTTTTGTTCTCAAAAATTGTGGTGATTTAGCAGAAGCACAATGCAAAAATTGTCAAAAAAATATTTGCAAAAACCACAACCAAACTTATCTCCAAAAACTCAAAGATAAGAAAGAAAATCTTGCCCAAAACCTCACGCAAAGCACAGAAATAGACCCAAAAGAGCCTCAATTATGTGTGAGTTGTTATGCAATAGAAAACAAGGAACGCCTAGAAAGGGAAAACCAAAATAATACCATTATTTATCAAAACGACCCTTTGAGTGATGCTTTGTGGTATTTTTCTATGAGAGATAGTTTTTATCATCACAACCATTATACGCCTTTCAACGACTATGAAACCAATGATTTTGATGTTGTTAGAGATAACGACATCAGCAATAATGACGACAATACTACATTTTTTGATAGCTAGGAAAAAGGTACGAAATACGAGGTATGAAAGTAAAACATTAAGTAATTAAAATAACTTAATGTTTTACTTTTTGCTGGTTTCTCTTTTCAAAGCTTCTACCTTTTTGCGGTAAGCTGCTATTTCACTTTCCTGCGTTTCATTGACAACATTAGAAGTGTCTTGTATGCGTTGGAACAAATCAATGGGTTTGGAATAACTTTTTTCTGTCGTTTTTATTTGCTTACTAATATCCCTTGCAAGTATAGAAACGCCAATTATTTGGTTATCCAAATCAAAAATAGGGTTCAGTGTCATATCAAAAAAACTATTATTGACTTTGTCTATTGTCGTCACAGATTCTCCCTGCATAGCTTTGTCGCAGGCGGCTTTCCAATAAGGGATTTGCTCTGGCAAAATCAGCGTGAATACATTATAACCGACTTCTACCATCACGCCAAACTCTGCATAACGCTCTCTCATAGAACGGTTAATCACAATAATATTGTAATTGGTATCAATAGCAAGTACACCCTCCACCAAATTATCCAAAACAGACGACATCAAAAGTTGGTTATTTCCTAGTTCTGAATTGGTTTGAGTAAGTTTTTCGTGAATAGATTGTAGTTCTGTGACGCTTATTTGCAGATGCTCCTCTTTTTCTTGTAAAGACTGCGTTTGCTCCTCTAATTGTGCAATAAATTTCTGTCTTTCAATATCTCTCAAACGCCTAAGCGTGATATTTTTGGAAAAAAATGCCACCCCAATAATAATTCCCTCATCATTTTCCATAGGATTGAAGGTGGTTTCATAGTATTCTGTTTGTTCAAAATAATTCTTAAATTCCTCTATAACAGTAAATCTGTTGCCTTCTAATG
>JAYVHJ010000356.1:0-2497 GCA_043771315.1 Raineyaceae bacterium | reverse complement strand
TACAAACGCCAAAGATTTTATCAAAATAGGCGTTGTAAGTGCCAAAGGAAGCAATAATAACACTGCTTATAATTTTACTGATAAAGAGTTGTATAATTTGAGTGAAAACATAGTTTATTACCGTTTACGTATTGTGGATAGAGATTTTTCTGCTAAATATTCTCGTGTTGAAAGCCTTAAAATAAATTTGTCTAGTGTGCAAATAGGGGTTTATCCTAATCCTTTTTCAGAGGAATTATTTGTAAAAATCATCTTGCCTAAAAAAGAAAGTATTTCTCTTAAAATGACAGACTATCTTGGGCGAGTTTTATATCAATACGCCACAAACACAGAAAACTTAGATATGAAACTTAGCAGAGAATTTGCACATTTTGTTGCTGGGGTATATTTTTTAGAAGTAGCAATAGAAAGCAAAATTCAAACTTTTAAGCTAGTACGCAGGTAAGTTGTTTTCAAAAAACAGCGCAATGTCCTTAAATTACAGATAAATATAGCTTCTTTTTGTGATTTCACAAAAAGAAGCTATATTTATGCCAGTTTTATAAAGTTATGAAAGCATTTACTACTTTCCATACGCTCACTTGCATCATTTCTCAATATAAATCAAGCTATTTTCATAATGATAATTAAGACAAAAAAACTTCGTTGGATAGTATTTTTAATGTTTCTGCTATATGTCACTAACAACGCCTTTTTTGAAAAAACGCTATTCTTTAATGAAATTTTATCTTTAATTGGCTTATATGTTTTCCTAACATATTGCCTCAAAAAAGATTTACGAATGATTGTACCAAAAATTAGCATATTTAGATTACTAATGTTTTTTTGGTTACTTTGTGGCATTTACTTAATTATTTCTCTGTTTTTTAAGACTAACTGGTATTTTTACCTCCGAAATTTATCCATTTTTTACTCTACATTCACATTTTTTATTGGTTTTTATTGGAAAAATGATTTTTTAGCTTTTATGCATAAAATTAGAAATTTATTGAGCATAGTTGTTTTGTCTTTAATTCCGGCGTTTCCAGCACATTATGAAGGACGTATATTAGACCGTTATTCAATTGGTACATTTTTTCCGTTTTTTTTCAAAAAAAATAATTTTATAACGTATTTGTTATTGTTGATTCTTAATTTTGCTTACGCTTACTTTTTTCAGTCATTTACGGGTGTCGTAATGTCTATATTATTGTTCATCATCTTGATATTACCTCGTTATGCTTATTTTAAAATTCTATTTAGCATCAGCCTAGTAGCCTTCATTTTTTTATTTATGCACTTAAGCCCCTATCTTGCTAAATATAAGGAAGGGGAAAAGGGGAAAGATTTATTTGGTAACTTATCTTATGTATATTCACACAGTAAAATCTTGCAAGCAGACCCAAATTCTTCTTGGAGAATGGTATATTGGTACAGAATAGTCGTAGAAAATTTCCCTGGAAATTTGGCAGGTATTGGATTTGGTACGCCTTACATACCTTATACAGAGGGCAAAAATAGTGCTGAAAGTTTATATGATGATAAGCACGATGCACATACAACGGGTACACATAATACTTTCATTACTATTTTTGCTCGCTTAGGAATTGGCGTTCTTGTTTTTTTTGTTTTACTATATTCTGCTGTTTTGAGAGAATTTTATAGTTTTAAGGAATATTATTTATCCAATAATAATATAGTTTTTTTTATGAGTTTTTTTGCCATAAGCATCATTGGCTTATTTAATCCAACTTTAGAAACTCCAACTTACTCGGGTATGTATTGGTTCTTTTTGGGCTTGGTTGCTAGTGCTGTATATCAAAGGCATTCAGAAAACAATACTAATTCACCATTAGATTAAACAAAATTGCCATCAAAAACTACTCAAAAACAACAATGAAGATACTTATTATTCATAACAGATACCTCAAATATGGCGGAGAAGATACCGTTTTTGAAGCTGAAAAAGTGCTTTTATTGCAACACAATCACCAAGTAGAAACGCTTGTTTTTGATAATAAAATAATTACAGGAATAGAAAAACTAAAGCTCATCTATAACGCATTTTATAATAAAAAATCAGCAGAAATACTTTCAACGCATATAAAAGCCTTTCAACCTGATATTATCCACGTCCATAATTTCTTTTATGTCGCTTCTCCAGCTATTTTTTATGTAGCTAACAAGCATAAAATACCAGTGGTGCAAACTATGCACAACTACCGCCTTATATGTGCAGGTGCATTGCTTTTGCGTGATGAAAAAGTGTGCGAACTTTGCGTAAACAAAAAATTGCCTTTAGCAGGCATCAAACACAAATGTTTTAATAATTCTTTCCTACAAACTACACAACTAACCCTGCTGACAGCTTTACACAAGTATTTAGGAACGTGGAAAAATAGAATTGATGCCTATATTTGTCTTACTGAATTTGCTAAGAATAAATTTGTAAATTCTTCTCTACAAATTCCCATAGAAAAGATTTTTGTGAAACCTAATTTTACAGAAGATATTGGCT
>JAYVHJ010000355.1:0-9032 GCA_043771315.1 Raineyaceae bacterium | reverse complement strand
TTTTTCCGCTCTGAAAGTGCCACAAAAAGTGACCAAAAAGTAGAAAATATTAAGGTTCTATACAGAAATCCAACCGCAAATTTCAAACTAAATATTATTCAAAATGGCAAAAATATTGCCACAGAAACGATAGAAAAATCAGAAGAAATGAATGTTTTTTCTCTTGATTTGGAAGGAAAATTTGAGAATGTAGTCATTAATTTTGAAGGAAGTATCAGTCCAGAAATCACAGGAATTGCACTTGATAGCAAAAAAGGCATTACTTTTGATAATGTGCCAATGCGTGGGAGTTCGGGTCTTGGTTTTAGCAAAATCAACAAGGCACATCTAAAAAATCAACTTGAAAAACTAAACGTAAAATTGCTCATTTTGCAATTTGGGGCAAATCTTGACTTCAAACAGAAAGAATATTCTTGGTATGAAGAGGCATTTTTTAAGGAACTACAAGTATTCAAAAATCTTGCTCCTGATGTTGCTATCCTTGTTATTGGTACATCTGACCGTTCTTACAATGATGGTGGAAGTTACGTATCTTATCCAGCCGTTGGAATGATACGTGATGCCCAGCGCAACGCTGCTTTTAGGGCAAATTGTGCCTTTTGGGACTTATACGAGGTAATGGGTGGCAAAAATTCTATGCCAAGTTGGGTATATGCCAAAGACCCACTAGCCATTAAAGATTTTACGCATTTTACACAAAAAGGAGCAAATATTGTCGCTGAAATGCTATATGAAGCACTTATTAGAGAATATAGTTTTGCAAAACCCTTACTTTAAATACACAATTACAAAGTATCACAATGAAACAATTTATAGAACATACTGCCCTAAATCCGCTTGTAACGAATTTAGATATAGACAAACTGATTTCAGAGGCTCGTGAGTATCATTTTAGAGGTGTTTGTGTGCCTCCTTTTTGGGTAGAAAAAACTAAACGAGATTTGTTAGATACTGATATTCAAGTGGTTACAGTCATTGGGTTTCCGTTGGGTTACAACCGTTCTGCTACAAAAAAGCGTGAAATGGAAGTAGCTATACAAGATGGTGCAGACGAGTTGGATATGGTTATGAATCTTTCTGCTTTTAAAAGTGGGGATTTGGATTGGGTCAAAATTGAGTTTGCACAAATGGCAAAACTAGCCCACGAACACGAAAAAATCCTCAAAATAATCATAGAAACAGCTTATTTGACTAATGACGAAATTATTATTGCCTGCCAACTCGGACAAGAAGCAGGTGCAGATTTTATGAAAACTTCTACTGGTTTTGCGCCTGCAAATCCTCTCACAGGCACACAGGGTGCAACAGTTGAACATATAAAACTGATGCGGAGCGTTTTATCCAAAGAAATTGGCATCAAAGCATCAGGCGGAATACGTACATTAGAACAAGCAAAAGCCCTTTTGGAGGCTGGCGCAGACGTTTTGGGCTGCTCCGCAAGTGTGAATATTATGAAAGAGGTACGAGGTTAGAAGTATGAAGTACGAAATATTTAAAAATATCACATCAAAAAATGAAAAGTAATACTCCTAATATAGAAATCAATAAAGAAATTTTGGAAGAGCATATCAGAAATAGGTATATTTTCCGTAATAAACACCCAGAAAAACCACTTTTTATCTATAATTATACACAAGCTACGCAATATGAAGCCTATTGGAATGATTATACCAAAATGTGTAGAGGGCTTATTATGAATGATTTAGATGAAGTAGTGGCACGCCCTTTTAAAAAATTTTTTAATCTTTCTGAACATCAGCCCAACGAAATTCCTAATGAAACTTTTGAAGTCTATGAAAAAATGGACGGCTCATTAGGCATTTTGTATTTTGATGATAATATTATTGATAAAGAAGGAGTTACGCAACCTTTTATGGCATCAAGAGGGTCCTTTAATAGTGAACAATCTATTAAGGCAAATGAAATGTTAAAAGAAAAGTACCAGCATACTTATGCTAAATTAGATAAAAACATTACCTATCTTTTTGAAATTATTTATCCTGAAAATAGAATTGTGGTTGATTATGGCAAAACAGAAGCACTTGTTTTGCTGGCAATGATAGATACAAAAACAGGCTTAGAACTCCCACTGGTAGATATTGGCTTTCCTTTGGTCAAAAAATATGATGGTATCAATGATTTGGAAACATTAAAATCTTTGGAAAATAGTACGCAGGAGGGTTTTGTGGTGAAATTTGCAAGTGGTTTTCGTGTGAAAGTGAAGTTTGCAGAATATGTACGCCTTCACCGCATCATTACGAGGGTTTCTAATATTTCTATTTGGGAAAATATGAAAAATAATGCTAATTTTGATGAGATTTTGGAGCGTGTGCCTGATGAGTTTTTTGCGTGGGTGAAAAATACACGTTTAGAAATCTTGTCAAAATATGAAGAAATGGAGAAAAATGCCCGCCAAATCTTTGACAATGCACCCATCAAAAAAGCAACAGCAGACTATAAACTCACCAAAGAAGATAGAAAACTAGCATCAGAACATTTTTTACAATTTCCACATAATAAAATTTTATTTGCTATGCTTGACGGAAAAAAATATGAAGATTATATTTGGAAATGTGTACGCCCAAGCTATGAAAAACCTTTTTTGAATAGTGAAGAGTGAAATAGTGTCTTTTAGTGTGTAGTGAAATAGTGTGTAGTGTGTAGTGAAATACATTATTACGACAAACAACACTACTCACTAAACACTACCTCACTACTCACTAAAATTCACGCCCAAACCAAAAAGTGCAAAATCATATTTTACTGGGTCGTTTGGGTCAAAGATTTTTAAGTTTTTGGTCAGTTCTAGGGCGGTTTTCCAGTCTGTTTGTGGGCGTGTAATAAGTCCTAGTTTGCGTGCTTGCCTATCCACGTGAACATCACAAGGGCAAATAAGTTGTGCAGGGCTGATATTTTGCCAAATCCCAAAATCTACCTTTTTATCATCTTTGCGCACCATCCAACGCAAAAACATACAAATTTTCTTACAAGCAGATTTTCTTAGTGGTGTTCCTACGTGTTTGCGTGTACGTGTAGGCACGCTAATAGGCTCATCTAATATTGTGCTTTTATCATCAAAAAAAGTATTATGAAAACCAATCAACGCATTTTCTATAGTTGTATCTTTTAGGGAAAGATGTTTGGAAAAGGCACTTTCTAAACTTTCATTTTCAGCATAAAAACGCTTAAAAAAGTCTAAAAAATAAAGCGTATCAGTCGCATTAAAAGTACGGTGTTTGAAGTTTAAAAAGCGTTTGAGGTCATTTTCTTGGTGATTTTTGATAAAATCATAGGGTGCGTTATCCATCAAACTAATAAGTTCTTTTGATTTATTGATGATAGTTTTGCGTTGTCCCCACGCCAACATAGCTGCCCAAAAACCCATTATTTCAATATCTTGTTTCTTGGTAAAAAGATGCGGAATAGAAATAGGATCATTTTCAATAAAATTAGGCTGATTATAAGTATCAACAAGTTCGTTGAGGATAATTTTTAGTTCTTTTTGGTGAGATTTGTTATTGATGTCGTATTGCATTTTTGTTTGTTATTATTTTTCAGAACTTACGCAAAAAATGTATTTAAAGTCCCCTTTGGGATTTAGGGGCTAAAAAAAGCAAACATAAAACGCCATAAATAGGCGTTTTATGTTTGCTTTTTTAGTATGATACAAGTTTTTTATTTTGCATTTGTGAGTGAGCAAGTCCAAACAAGCATATTAGAATGTGTTACAAGTCCTTCTGCAACACTTCCGCCTCTGTGCAAAATCCTACTAATACCGCTTCTACTATGCGTTGCAAGCATAATCATTTCAATATGGTTGTCTTCTGCAAAGTGCAAAATGCCATCTTCAATGCTACTATCTGCATACGTATTGATTTCGTAATCTTTCAAGTAATTTCTGTCTGCCATTACTTTTCCTTTAGTGTGTACTTCTCTCTGTGGCATTACGTGTCCTGGGTGATTGACACGCAAAATATGTAATTTTGCACCAACAACAGCCACAAAATCAGCTAAGTAACCGCCTACTTTGTCATTTTCTTCTTCCAAACTTGTAGCAAAAACAACGTGTTTGATGTCTTCCAAATTCATTTCAGATTTTACTGTAATGACAGGGCAATGCGCAAAACGCACTACTTTATCAGCGTTGCTACCTGCATAATGCTCCGCATTTGTGCCGTGAGAACCCATTACAATCAAATCAACTTCTTTATCTGCAATCTTTTCAGCAATATTTTTATAAAAATTACCTTCTTGAATGTAGCAAGTAATTGTTACACCAGCATACTTTTCATCAGCAGCAACCACCGCTAATTTTTGTTTTGCTTGAATACCAAGTGCCAACATAAAAGCACTTTCTTCTGCAGATTGGGTAGTTTCTACCAGCCCAGACATATAGTGAACAGTCGTCAGATAAGACTCTATCACGTGGTAAAGTAATACTTCCGCATTTTGTTTGCGTGCAATTTGTACTGCAAAATTAAGCGCAGCAGTCGCTTGTGGCGAGAAATCAGTAGGCACAAGAATTTTTTTCATAAAAATAGGTCAGTTTAAGGGATAAGTATTTTTTTAATTGCAAATTTTTAATTGTGGATTGTAAATAAATACAAAATAACAAGTAAAATCAAATATACTAAAAAAAATTAAAAGTCCACAATATTGCGGACTTTTAATTTTATAGAATGTTTTTTGTATTCACTTACAATTCCTTAAAATGCTATAAACTTGTCTATTTGTTCATTCAAAAGCTGATTATACATTTCATTAGTTACGACATTATCCTTATAAAATTTCTGTATTTGAATAAGTTTTACTCGTGTACCTAATACGTTGGCATTGAGATAAGCAAAAATATCTCCTAAATGGCTAAGGGCAAGCGCACCACCTTGTACGCCTGCAGATAAGCCCACGAGGGCAATTTTTTTATCTAAAAATGAATTGGGATAAGGCAAACCATCAATAAAAGCCTTCAAAACGCCTGGAAATGAACCATTATATTCTGGAACAATCATCACTATTTTGTCGGCTTTTGCTATTTCATCTCGTAGAACATTAAATGCTTCATTTTTATTGGCATTGCCATAAAGGGCAGAAACCGTAAAATCTTCAGGAAGATTTTTGAGAGAAACAATATTACTTTCTTGGTTTTTTTGTAGCAAAAGTTGCTGATAATACTTAGCTATTTCTTCTGAAAGTGAGTTTTGGCGGTTTGTACCAACTAAAATTTGTATCATTATTTTTTGAGTTGTAAGTTGTGAATTATGAGTTGTGAGTTAAAAATACATTGTACGTTGTATTTTAACTCACAACTCACAACTTATAACTCACAACTATTTAGCTATAACTTCTGATAGCGTGTCTAACAAAAACCTTATTTTCGTCAAAAAGTTTGCGGTAAGTGATATGTTTTTTACAAACAGTAAATTCCAGATTTTGCATTAGCTTTATCATTGGCGGGTTAAAATCACCTATCCAGTTGAGTTCTAGGTCAGTATAAGGGAAATTAGGTTTTTGCGTTTCTCTTTCCAAACACACAGAAAGTGCGGCATCTAAGCCTTTTCCGTGATGAGATTTTGCCACACCAAACGCCACACCAAGCACACGTTTGCATACTTTTCTGAAACGATAGTAAACGAATTTTAGCTTTCCTATCCAGTCTAATTTTCCGTTGAGATATTTGAAAATCTGGTTAAGCTCTGGCAAAAACACGCCAAAAGCCACAGGAACACCCAAATGATAGCCAAAAGTAATCAATCTTTCATCAATAATAGGCTTCATTTTTTTCATTATTTTATCTGCTTCTAGCTTTGTCATTGGATTTAATCCTTCCGCAAGTGCAAAACTATTATTGTAGATTGTCCTAAAATCTTCTGCATATTTAGGTAGATTTTTTAGGCTAATATTTTCAAAAGTGTAGTTTTTATCTTCAAAAATCCTATTAGCTTTGTCGTGAACGACCTGACTCAAACCATAAACCTTTCTAAAATAGGTATATTGATTAAAATAAACCTGAAAACCGTAATTTTCAAAAAACTGCTGATAATAAGGAAAGTTATAATTTTGCTGATAATTAGCTTCTCGCTCAAAACCTTCTACCAAAAGTCCCCAAAATTTATCACGTCCTCCAAAGTTAATATTTCCATCCATTGCCTCACAATTACGTTCTGTGAGCCATTTTTTGCAGGCATCAAACAACATAAAAGCAGCTTTTTCATCATTGATACATTCAAAAAAGCCCATTCCGCCTGTCGGCTGGTCATTATTTTTATTTTTAGTCTTTTCACTCACAAAAACTGCTACACGACCAATAATTTCGCTGTTTGGTGTGTTATCTTTGCGCAATAAAAAACGAGTACATTCGCCACTTTTGAAAGCTGGATTAGCTTTTTTATCAAAAATACCTTGTATTTCGTTGTCCATTGGACGTACCCATTGGGGAGTTTTGGCGTACATTTTTTGTGGAAGGTCAAAAAAATCCTTCTCTTGTGTGAGATTTGTAACTTCTTCTATTTGCATTTATTTTGCTGATTTCTGCTAAATATTTATTCTGTTTGACTCTCCAAAAATTTAGAAATTTTGGAGAGTTGGCTGGTTTATGTGATAGGCTTAAAAACTAAAATCCCAGCACCTCACGCACACGTGAGAGCGTTGTTTGTGCTATTTTTTTAGCTTTTGTTTCACCAATGGCTAAAATACTGTCTAATTCATCAGGATTAGCCATATAAGCATTATACAAAGTACGTTCTTTATTGTACTTTTCCAAGATTAGTTCCAAAATAGCAGTTTTGATATGACCATACCCATAATTACCTCCTAAATAGTTCTGACGCATTTGTTCTACTTGTGTGGCATCTGCAATAAGAGAATAAATTTTGAACGCATTACAAGTATTTGGGTCTTTTGGAGCTTCTAAGGGCGTACTATCTGTTACGATACTCATTATTTGCTTTTTAAGCTCTTTTTCAGAAACGAAAATATCAATTGTATTTTTATAAGATTTACTCATTTTTCTCCCATCTATGCCAGGAATGGTCATTACGCTTTCATCTATGCGTACATTTGGCACGACAAAAATCTCTTTTTGATAATGATAATTGACTTTTTCAGCTATATCTCGTGTGATTTCTAAATGTTGGACTTGGTCTTTTCCAACGGGCACAATTTGCGCATCATAAAGCAAAATATCTGCCGCCATAAGCACAGGATAATCAAAAAGCCCTGCATTTACATCAGCTAAATTTTCTGATTTATCTTTGAAAGAATGAGCGTTGGCAAGTGTAGGAAAAGGCGTAAAACAGTTCAAAAACCATGTTAGTTCACACACCTCTGGAATACGAGATTGGCGGTAGAAATAATTTTTTTCTACATCAAAACCGCAGGCAAGCCACGCAGCCGCAACAGAACGCACATTTTGGATACGCTCTTGCGCATCTTTGATAGTAGTAAGCGAATGAAAATCCGCAATAAAGAAAAAAGATTCATTTTCAGGCACAACAGACATTTGGATAGCAGGCGCAACAGCCCCTAAAATATTGCCCAAATGTGGTTTCCCTGAACTTTGAATACCTGTAAGAACACGCATTTTTTTGAGTTGTGAGTTATGAGTTGTGAATTGTGAGTTATTTTTGTCGTGGTTGTATTTTAACTTACAACTCACAACTGAAAACTCACAATTCTTAATAAAGGTCATCTAAAGACATTCCTAAATAGTGGCTTACGGCTCTATAGGAGCTGAAAACGCTAATAATCAGCCCTAAAACCACCAAAGCCGCAAAAATAATAAATAAACTTGGCAAATGAATAAGTGTACTTAATTCTGCCACCTCTTTTTGAAGATATTTCAGAATAGCAAAAAGCAAACCACTTGCTAAAAGTCCGCTAAAAATGCCCTGTAATGCTGCTGTATGCAAGAAAGGCGCACGCACAAAACCTGCCGTTGCGCCCACGAGTTGCATACTACGTATGATAAGGCGTTGTGAAAAAAGTGCCAAACGGATAGTATTATGTATCAAAATCACCACTACAATAAGCATAATCAGCGCAAAAGTAAACAAAACAAAACTTATAGTTGCAATATTATTATTTGTTTGTGTGATACTCGTTTTTGCATAAGAAACGTCATCAATATTAGGCATTTTGCGGAGGTCTTTCTCTATTTCAGCAAGTTTGTTTTTTTCATAAAATTCTGATTTTATGTTGATTATATACTGATTTTTGAGTGGATTTGTGCCTAAAAGCTCCATAAAATTCTCTCCTTCTAGTTGCCCAACAAGTTCTTTGGCAGCATCTTCTTTGCTAATAAAACGTAATTTGCCTTCTTGTATATAAGGTTTTTGAAGCAGAATTTGCTCTAATTGTGGTCTTTGTGCATCATTTAAGCCATTATTAAGCATTATTTGAATTTCTAGATTTTCTTTAATGACTTGACTAAATTGTCTTGCGACAAGCATCAACACACTAAAAATTCCTATCACAAAAAGTGCAATAGTAATGCTCAAAACGACACTAAAATAAGGATAACTCCCTAGTTTTTTACTCTGTAATTTCGTGGAAACCATCTTTTTGAGGTGTGAAGTATTACTTTTATGGAAATTTACAATTAGGTAGCAATAACTTGATTTTTTGTTCTTCTTGCTCTGAAATAGGATTTCCTCGCAAATACAGTTCCCTTAATTTTTCTAATTTGATAATTTCTTTGGGCAAAATTGTTAATTGATTGTAGTCTAATTTTAACTCCTCTATTTTTGTTAATTTACCTATTTCTGCGGGCAAAGTAGTTAATTTGTTGTCGGATAGCCACAATGTTCTTAAGTTCTTTAACTCTGTAATTTCTTTTGGAAAAACTCTTAACTGGCTATTGTGCAAGTATAACCATTTTAAATTGGTCAATTTTACTATCTCTTTAGGTAATGTTGCTAATAAATTCCCACATATATACAATGATTGTAAACTTTTCAATTCTGTAACTATTTCAGGTAGTTGGACAAATTTATTCCATCCTAAATTTAATAATTCCAAATTTTGTAATTCACCTA
>JAYVHJ010000354.1:0-4261 GCA_043771315.1 Raineyaceae bacterium | reverse complement strand
AAAATAATAAGCAACACTACATCAAAAAAAGCTACAAAAGCAACAGAAAAGATAGTAGAAAAACTAGCAGAAAAAACAATAGAAAAAGAAGAGGGAATTACGCAAAAACCACAAAAACTCTCTTTTTATGGCATAGAACTAGATTTTAGTGAGGTAAAAAAAATATCTAAAACCATAGCAGAATACCAAAAAGAAAGTGAAATTTTAGCAGAAAAAATAGAAAAAATTAAGGTAGAAATTACAGAAGGGGAAAATGTTTTGGAGAAAGATTTAAAGAAAATAAAAACGAAATTTCAGCCCAAAATCAAAGAATTGAATGCCACAATAGAAGAGTTGATGCTGCAACTTGCACAAAATCAGCCAAAACAAGAAGAAATAAATATACAACTTGCTGATTATCAAACGAAAGCAAAATTAGAAAAAATCACAAAAACAACAGAAATTGACCAAGAAATAAGTACGGCAAATGAAATTTCTCAAATAGCTAAAAATGCTATTGAAACGCTTAAAAATGAGATAAAACAACAACACAGTGCGTTGGAAATAGCAAAAAATGTTAAAATTGAGGTGCAAAAAATAAGCGTTGAGCAACAAAAAAAGAGCATTGATAACGAAATAAACGCTTTGATACTTGATTTTGAGCAAAAACAACAGGAAATCAAAGCAAACCAACACAACGAGCTTACGAGCAAGGGCGCAGATACGCAACGCATACACGAAATTGACACAGAAATCAGGCAAATTAAGCTGGACTTGGATTTAATTGAGGAAAAAAGTAAACTTGTGGTGGAATATGAAAAAGATAAATTGGAGCTTATAGACAGAATTCCAGAGTTTGAAAACAACAAAATATCTCTTGACAGAAAACTCAAAATTGAGGAAAATAAGTATCAACAAGATAAAAAAGAGTTAGAATTTGGACTTGGAATAGTACAGAAAAATATTAGAGAATTAAGCGCAGTTTTGCAAGGTTTTGAGCTTGATTTGGAAGAGTATAAGTTATTTAAAATGACTAATATTTTTGTAAAATTAAGTGATAAAATAGCTTTAAATACTAAAAATAGCAATTTTTATGATAATGATGAAAATAAAAACGAAAAAACTGCCGTAGAAATTATTAAAGAACTAAACCAAAAAGAATTTTCTTGTATAACAAAAATTTCAGACTTGAAAACTGGAATAACGCAATTTATGAGTTGTTTTTCTGAAAATAATATTTTTAGTTTTAGGTTGAAATTAACGCAAACAAATGAATATTTGGAGTTTGCAGAAAATTTGAAAGAGTTTTTGGACGAAAACAAAATAGAAGAGTACCAAACACGTGTAAATGAGAGTTTTGGAGATATTATTCTAGGAATTGGCAAAGAAATTGATAATTTGATGTCAAAATCTGGTGAAATTCAGAAGACAATCACCAAAATAAACAATGATTTTGGTGAGGAAAAATTTGTTAGAGCTATCAAAAAAATTGAATTGCGTTATGTGGAAAGTTCCAATAAAATTGTACTTTGTTTTCGTAATATAGCCGCATTTGGCAATGAAAATAACGAGTATTCCTTTGATAATCAAGTAAATAATCAGAAAGATAAAAAAGATAAGCAAAATAGTAAAACTATTTTTTCAGCAGAAACAGACAAGAAAAATATACAAGCCATAGACCTTTTGAACACACTTTTGCAAAGTTTTTCAGAAACCAAAAAAGATGCTATAAACCTTGCTGATTCGTTTGAATTGCAGTTTAAAATCATTGAAAATCAAAATGATACAGGTTGGATAGAGAAAATTGACCGTGTGGGCAGTGACGGAACAGAGATTTTGGTAAAGGCAATGATAAATATAATGCTTTTAAATGTTTCTAAGAAGGATTCTACCAAACAATTTGCTGATTTTCAGTTGCATTGTATGATGGACGAAATAGGAAAACTGCACTCAAACAACGTAAAAGGACTTATTCAGTTTGCAAATGACCGTAACATATTGCTAATCAATGGTTCACCAGAAGAAAATAACGCCACTGCCTATAAATATATCTATCTTCTCAAAAAAGATGAGAAAAGTAATACTATTATTCAGCCGTTGATGAGGCAAAATAAATAATTATGAATTGAATATAAAATATTGATAATCAAGCTATTGAATAAATGAAATTAACTTTGAATATTGCTGAAAAACTAGCTTTGATGCTCACAGGAGCAGAAATTCCCGCAAGCAGTTTAAAACAAGATATTGTACTTAAAATGTGGGAAGATGGCGTGCTTTTGCGCAAAAGTATTAGCAAATCAAAATACGTTTATTTTATCAAAAATAAAGAAAATTTACATAATTATTTGCAGACAGATTTAGGCATAAATGACCTAAAAAAATATATTGAAACATCAAAAAAAACAGATTTAACTAGAAGTGATGCTGTTGAAATCTCGTCTAACTCTAAGATAAAAAACGTTAGGACTTTTAAAGGTTTTTTGGTTAACTCTTATGATGATATTCACGTTGTTCTTAATAATGAAAATATTGTTTTAAATCCTGTAGAAGGACTTTTTACGTTTATTTATGATTTTGAAAGTTTTTCTATACCAGAAAATATTACTATTGTTGGCGTGGAAAATGCAGAAAATTTCAGATGGATTAGTAAGCAAAAACATCTTTTTGAGGATATAAAACCACTTTTTGTATCACGTTACCCACAAAATCAAAGCAAAGATTTAGTAAAATGGCTCAAAAAAATCTCTAATAATTATCTGCATTTTGGAGATTTTGATTTTGCAGGTATCAATATTTTTTTGAATGAATACCAGCAAAAATTAGGCGAGAAAGCGCATTTTTTCATTCCTAAAAACATTGAAAAAATGATAAAAGAAAACGGAAATACCAGTATTTATGACACTCAAATTTACCAAGAACCATTTTTAGAAGGCAAAAATAACGAATATTTGCAAAAATTAGTCAAACTTATTCATCAATATAAAAAAGGTTTGGAACAAGAATTTTTGATAAATACAGATATTATTTTTAACGCCAATAACAGCAAATAGAAAAACTCACAACTCATAACTCAAAATTCACAAATATTTAATGTATCATTCTCCTGTTTTATTGAAAGAAAGCGTTGATGCGCTTCAAATTAACCCAAATGGCATTTATGTTGATGTTACTTTTGGTGGTGGCGGACATTCTAGCGAGATTTTGAGCCGTTTGTCTAATAAAGGGAAATTGTTTTCTTTTGACCAAGATGATGATGCAATAGCCAACGCTCACACACTTACAGAAAAAATAATTAACGAGAAAACAGATATTAATTTCCATAAAAATTTTACCTTTATTGCCTTGAATTTCAAAGATTTAGCCAATGGACTTGCTCGTTTTGGAATTGACCAAGTTGATGGAATTTTAGCAGATTTGGGTGTTTCTTCTCATCAGTTTGATACGCCAATGCGTGGTTTTTCTACTCGTTTTGATGCGCCTTTGGATATGCGTATGAACCAAAATATTGCCATTACGGCAGAAGAAGTTATTAATAATTATCCAGAGAAAAAATTACATAAGATTTTTGAATTGTATGGCGAGGTGAAAAATGCCAAAACCCTTGCTAATGCCATTATAAGCACACGTTTGCGCAAACGCATTGTTACAACAGAAGATTTAAAAGATATTCTCAATAAATTTACACCTCAAAAAACGGCTCACAAGTACCACGCACAGGTTTTTCAGGCATTGCGCATTGAAGTAAATGAAGAAATGAAAGTTTTGGAAGAAATGCTACTGCAAACCGCTGATTTACTCAAAATAGGTGGTAAACTCGTTGTTTTATCTTATCATTCGTTGGAAGATAGATTAGTAAAAAATTTCATACAAAAAGGAAAATTTGAGGGAGAAGTGGAAAAAGATTTTTTTGGTAATGAATTAAAACCATTTAAAAATCTTACAAAAAAACCATTAGAACCATCATCAGAAGAGATTTCTACTAATTCTCGTGCCAGAAGTGCAAAAATGAGAGTAGCAGAAAAATTGTAATAAGTATTTTAATTTGTAAAAAAAGTTGTACCTTTGAAAAATATTTAATAGTATTCAGAAACAATTTACCAATTTTCTATTTTAGTTATGAAGAAAAAATATAGAATCAATGCTTTTTTTAGCGTTATTTTACTCTCTTTTTTGGGTGCTTGTAGCCAATATCCCAACTTGGATTGGAAACCAGAAGTAGTTTCACCGCTTGTAAAAGGCAGTTTGAGTGCAGAACAACAGTTTGATATTGCTAATCAAG
>JAYVHJ010000353.1:0-4618 GCA_043771315.1 Raineyaceae bacterium | reverse complement strand
CAAAAAGCCTATTTAGTTGACTCAATTGCTTCCATTCTACTTTTGGAAAATTAAATTTGGTTTCATCTGTGATTTCTTCACAAAGATTTCCAATTACTTCTAACTGTTTGATGCAGGCATAACGCAAAATAGACTTTCCGTTAAATATTTCAAAATCAATACTTTGCAAATAATTTTCTATTTCTGTAAATGCGTCAGTAATAAGGCTTACCCGTACTTGGTCAGTCGTATATTTTCTCATAAATTTTGGTGTAATATTTTTATATTTTAGGGAGTTATTTTAGACTTTTTCATAAATCAGTTCTCTTTCTTGCTCTACAAAAGGTTTGATATAATCAGAAAGAGCGTCAATACAAACCAAATCCACTTTTTTATGCAAAATTTGCTCCAAATCTAACCGTATTTGTATAAAATGTAACCCTATCATTTGCGAGTAATCCATTTCTATCAAAATATCTATGTCACTTTGGTTTTCTTCCATTTTACGTGCATAAGAGCCAAAAATATACGCTTTCAAAACAGGCTGATTTTTCAAATATTCTCTAATTTGGTTCAACCTAAAAGTAGTTAAATTCATTTTATTTCTGCTTTAAACCTATTTTTTTGTTATTTTTATATGTAATATTTTCTTAGTTTCTGTACTGATTTTAAACCTATTATCTGCTCTCATTCCCACCACCCACATAATTTTTTCTGCTGAAAGCAACAAAAAAACATTTTTTTTACTATTTAAAGGTACTTTTTCATTGATAAGCAAATCACTTATTTTTTTCTTTCCACTCATTCCCAACGGATAAAAAGCATCTCCATTCTCCCAAAAACGCACTTTTAGTGGTAAAATAACTTTTTCAAAATCAACAATAATCTCATTAAAAGGCATTTTGAGTGTCGTTAGTTCTTCCCTTTCAAAAGTACGAAAATCTAACCTAAAAAATTCATTTTCATAAAAAAAAGTTTTTTCATTATTTTTATTTTTTATAATAGTTTGATTATCAAATAATTGCAAAATATTTCTATTATTTTTACTGTCATTTATATTCTTAGAAATAATCAAATCTCCTCTATTTTGCATGATAATATGCGTTTGAGAAAAATATTGTTGCCCAGAAAGGGTATTTTGATTGTCATTTTGCGACCAAATTTGCATAGTTTGGCTGTAAGAAAAATCATATTTTTTAATTATTTCATACAAAATAAGTTCTCCACCTGCTTTTACTTTGAGTAGTTCTAAGGCAATATTTTGCACAAAATCAGTGCTGAAAATAGCATCAAAAATAAAATATTTTTGCTTGCTTTCTATTGCTTTTTCTTGATAATATTTTTCGTTAATCTCTTCAAAATCAGTTATTTGTGCTTTTAAAATATCCTCTAAAGCCTGCATTTTCTTTGCAGTTGTTTCAAAAGTATTTTCTATATTGGGGTTTATTTTCTTGAGAAGTGGCACAACCTGATTTCTTATCAAATTTCGGGCATATTTATCCACTTTATTAGAAACATCTTCTCTCCAAACTAACTGGTTATCAGTAGCATACGTTTCTATTTCTTCTCTTTTGGCAAAAAGCAAAGGACGAATAATTTTACCTGCTTTTGGCAAAATACCTCTAAGTCCTGCTATTCCTGTACCTTTGGTAAAATTAAACAAGGCTGTTTCCAGATTGTCGTTTTGATGATGTGCGGTTGCTATGTAAGAAAATCCGTTTTCTTGTCGTATTTTTTCAAACCATTCATAACGCAACTCACGTGCCGCCATTTGAATAGAAATTTGTTTGTCTTGTGCGTATTTTTTTGTATCAAATTTTACTTCAAAAAATGCTATTTCATACTTTTGAGCAAGATTTTTGACGTGCAAAGCATCTTTTTGAGCTTCTTCTCCACGCAAATCAAAATTACAATGTGCCAACGCAAAATTCAAGCTATTTTCATAGAAAAGATGTGCCAAAACGCAGGAATCAATCCCTCCACTAACAGCAAGTAATATTTTGTCTTTTCCGTTAAAAAGCGTATATTTGTGGCAAAATTGTAAGAAAGTTTTTTTCAAAATTAAAATAATATGTTGTTTGTGTCTTCACAAACAACGGATTTTAGAAAATTAAATAAATAAAGTTTTAGCAAAGTTATCAATAATTTAGGATTTTTATGTATGTTTACGAATTAAATTTGCGTGTGCGTTATGCAGAAACTGACCAAATGCAATACGTTTATTATGGCAATTATGCTACTTATTTTGAAGTGGCACGTGTAGAAGCCTTGCGCAATTTGGGTTATAGCTACAAAAAACTAGAGCAAGAAGGCGTTATGATGCCTGTTTTGGAAAATTATTCTAAGTTTATTCGTCCTGCTCGTTATGATGACCTGCTTCGTATCTGTGTGCGTGTGCAAGAGATACCAACGGCTCGTATGCGTTTTGATTATGAAATTTATAATGAGGAAAACACGCTTTTACACATTGGTTATACACTTTTGGTATTTGTGAGTACGCAAACTATGCGCCCAGTACGTTGCCCAGATACAATGACCAATCTTTTGGAAAAATATTTTAATAAATAAAATTATTAGAATGAAAATAAATATAAAATTAGTAACAAAAACAATTAAATTATCAAAAATATGAAGGTTATCAAAGAGCAACCACACGTATTAGAATTTTATTATTTACCTTTCGTGTTGGATTTTTTCTTGCGTTGGATAATTATGGGGGTTTACCGTTCCATTTCTCATACAAAAGGGGAATCTGATTTTTGGATTTTTGTACTAGGAAATATTGTCATTTGTGGTATTACTTTCTTTTTGGCATATAGTAATATTCAAAAACTTAAAGAAAAATTCCCTTTTATCAAAAATAATACGTATGAAGAAAAAATATCTATCATTTCTATTGTTTTTCGTGCAATTGCAATTATTTCAGTCGTTTATATCATCACAAAGGTAATTAAAGACCAAGAATTTTATAAAAATTTCACTTTTAAAGATGATGGTTCACAGTTTTTTGTGCCTATTATTGTGATGTTTATGTATGGAATCTTTATTATTGGGCTTTCTTCTATTAGTTTTACCTATAAAGGGAAAGAAGAGGGAATTTCATTAGAAAAAGAAGAAAGAGATAATAGCTCTACTATAGGGAAATGGCTCACACAATTTTTTCAGCGTTCTTATCAAAAACCTATTTTACTTAGTGAAGAAGAAATTTCTCAAAATTTGTTCTTAAATGAATATGATTTTAAAATAGACAGAAATGATAATCAAATTATAGAACTTGAAGGGCGCATACGCAACGAAGCCATACGCATAGAGGCATATATTTTGGAAAGTGTGATGTTTGGGGCATTGGCATTTTCTGCGTTTTTGTCTATTATTGCCTCT
Source organism: Raineyaceae bacterium (assembly GCA_043771315.1). Classification (GTDB taxonomy): domain Bacteria; phylum Bacteroidota; class Bacteroidia; order Cytophagales; family Thermonemataceae; genus JANYGM01. The sequence continues at coordinate 1,258 of JAYVHJ010000353.1, read as the reverse complement.
GAAAGGTTTAATATTACGCTTTCAGAACGTAGCGACATAAGAAAAGGGAATGTTGAGATGCAAGATAGCCGTTTGGTAGAAACTTTGGAAGTTTTGGAAGACAGAAAGTTAGTAGAAACAAAAGAATTGCCTACTAGCACCAAAGATACTACTAGCATAAGTTCTTCTCGCAATGATAGAAAACGCTCCGACAAAGTCGCTACAAAAAATATTTATAGACTCCAAACAACCGAAATAGCCCTTTTTTGGGACGATGCGGTAGCCTTTATGAATGATGTTTTACTTTTTAATATTGAAGATGCAGGAAGGAAATGGGAGAATCTTACACGCCCCAAAAACCTCATTATGCTTGTAATGATACAAACGCTGTTTTGTGCCTTATTTTTCCTCTCTGTGATTGCCTCACGTTTGCGTTATAGCAAAGTAGCAGAAGAAATAGATAATTTGATACGCTTGGCACGTAGTTTTAATGACAAAGAGGAAGAAGTACATAATATTGTTTTGCAAGGTGCAGGACAAGGAAATGAAGATATACGCCTCAATTTGGGCAGACGTTTGAAAGGATTAGAAATAAAAATAGCTAATAATATCAGTAAAGCAAAGGCACTTTTAGACCAAACACGCCCTATTCTGATTTATATGAGCGTTTTTAGGAATATGGGCGTTATTGCCTTTATGTCTATTTTGATAACAAGTTGCTTATTTTTCTCTACCACACTCGCAACTATTTTCTTAGTTTTTTCTATGATTGCGTATGCTTACGAAAGCCTAGATACGTGGGTGAGAGTGAAGAAAAAAAGATAATATAGCCACTAAATCCCAAAGGGACTTTTGTACAAAAAATAAAAATTTTCAAACAAAAAACCTTATCTTTGTGTATTACTTCTTTTGAAAATGAAAATTGATACAGAACATTTTGTATTTAATTTCTAATTCCTAATTTCTAATTCTTAATTAAAAAAAATATGCCAAAAGTTAGTTTTAATAAAAATAGTACCTTTTTTTCTGATATAAAAAGAGATGTAGAGGGTTATTTTGTGGAAAATAACCTCAAAAAAACAGGCAACTGGCATTTATATTACAAAACGCTTGTACTTATTCCGCTTGCGTTGGGGCTTTATGCTACTTTGCTACTTGTGAATATGCCTGCTCCACTTGCGCTAACACTTTGTGCTGCACTTGGGCTAACGCTTTCGTTTATAGGGTTTAATGTGATGCACGATGCTTGTCACGGCTCATATTCTAGCAAAAAATGGGT
>JAYVHJ010000352.1:0-3057 GCA_043771315.1 Raineyaceae bacterium | reverse complement strand
AAATTTTTGATATTGGTGGTAATTTCTGTATTTATTTCTGCAGCTTGATTAGCAAAATATTGCTTTACAGGCATTGCAGTATAGTTTTTTAGGTAAGATTGTGGCTGACGGCTAAACGCCACATCTTGGCGTGTAGTATCTGTAATAGTTCTGTTTTTATTGAGGTAAATATAATCCAAATGCCACGCATCAAAATCACCAGACACACGCCCAAATCTCAAAAAACGGAACTGAAAACCGCTATGAAAAAAGTTGCTTGTAAGTTGGATATTTTCCTGTTTGAAAGTCGTAAAAGTGCCATCACCGTATTTCCGCCATATTTCTACCCAATTATTAGCGTTATCTTTTCCTTGCAAAAGCAAAAAATCACTTGCATCAGGAGCTTCCACTTTTCCACCAGCTTGCCACCAAAAACTCAAAAAAACATCTGTTGCAGTTGGCAAAATGGCACTCAAATCAATGCTTTTTGCAGTCAAAGTATCAGAATAGCCCTGACTAAGCGGAGAAGCAATATTATAAGGCGTTCCTTTGATGTCAAAAGCGTCTAGTGTGGCTACACCTACGCTGGGAGCATTATCTGCACGAGTGTTGTTGATAATAACTCCTACATTAGTCCAAAAGTCGGCATTTGGTAGTGTTTTATTATCAGAAAAATCTTCAAAAAATGGCAAAACGCCTGCAATTCCTCTCTGTGTTTGAGAATTATGAGGAATATTTGAAGGTATATTTTTAGGCACATTTGCAGGTGCAAACCCAATAGGAAACTGCTTAAATTGCGCAAAAAGACAATTTACAGAAAGAAAAAAAGAAAAAAGAAAGGAGTATTTATACATTTTTATAAGTAAAGTTTCAACAAAATTAGCAAAAATCATTCCAAAAATAGAGATTATTACAACTATTCCAGAATAACAATAAAATCTTAGTATAGGACAAAAGTCAAGCAACTGCAGATACAAAAACATCTTTCTGAAACTATTTTTCAACTAACTTTTTTATCAATTCTATTGTCTCAGGACTGCTTGGTCTTGGGCTATTACTATCCGTAAACTTACCTTCTCTATCAATCAAATAGTAAGAAGGAACGCCCTTAACGCCATATTGCTTAGAAAACTCATCTTCCATATAACTTTCAATTTTTGTAAAATCTCCCTGACAACTAAGATGTATGCCCTTAATTTCGTGCTTTTTAATGGCTGCCACCCAGTTTTCTTTACTTTCGTCTAACGAAACGTACAAAAACACTATTTCATTATCCAAACCTAATTCTGTTACTTTACTTTTCAATTCTTTTGCACTTTTCATTTCAATAATGCAGGGAACGCACCAGCTTGCCCAAACATCTAGATAAACTACTTTTCCTTTAAAATCCTGCAAAGAAACAAGTTTTCCGTTGGCATCTTTTAAGCTAAAATTAAAAGCAGTTTGCCCTGCCGCAAATCTTTTCTTTTCTGTATATGTCTTTTTGACAAGTTCATTATGCGGATTTTGAGGGTTTTGTTGCATATATTGAAAATAATTTCCTTCTGCTTCTTTCCAGCTAGAATATTGGAGAGAGTTTGTAATTGCTTTTGCCAAATGATACTCTTTGAGCTTGTCTGTAAAAAGAATATCTATCATTTTAACATTTGTTTCATAGTTAGTCTTATTATTTTTTTGATATTTTCTAAGACTACTAACAGCATTTTGCAACAAAACATCTGAAAAATACATGTAACTACTTACAGAAAGTAGGCTATCAGTATTATTTACAGTATTATCAAGAAAGTTATAATAATCATCTGATATGTTTTGCAATTTGGTTTTAAAAAAATATTCATATACAAAAGGGAAATCAATAAGTGTTTTCGCTCTACGGTACTTCAAATCACTTGTAAAATAAATATCAAATTCTTGGCTTATTTTTTTGTCTTTTTTCTCTTTTATATAAAATTTTTCATAGACTGAATATGCACTATCTAGTTTATGTTTGTACTTTTTTTCATCATCTTTTTCTGAAAGTGCAATGTTTGGAGGTCCGTAAGGAAATATTTTGTTCAAAGACTTATGAATTTCAACTTCATCTTGTCGCTGACTTTTGATGTTGAATGTTTCCACAGGCTTTTTTCTGTCATAGCTGAGTTCTATCACATCATTTGCTTTCACAAAAAGTTGATAATCTTCTTTACCTGCAAAACGTAATTCTACCACCTTAAAATCCTCAAAAGGAAAGGATAAAGAAAAATCCCCTTTTTTATTGACAATAGCTTGATATCTATAGGTAACATCAAAGTTGCCATACCAAATCACTTTTATAGTATCTTGTTTGGCATTTTTTACCTTACCGGAAATAGTTACTTTGTTTTGCGCAAATAGGGTTGTAAAACCTAATACAAACAAAAAAGACAGGTAATAATATTTTTTTTTCATATTTTAGAGTAATTATTTTTTGTTGATTCTTGTGTTGTCAGATGTTTCCATCTGACAATAAATGCGTTTTAAAATCTTAATTTATTGCGTTTATTGAAGTTGAGTATTTCTACCCAACTTCACAAAAAACATTGGTATCAGAAATTTTTAACGCAAAAACATAAACGAAAATCTAAAAGGTTATTTACAATTTCTATGTAATAATTTTCATTTAACGAGTCGCTGTATTTTTCCCAAGGAGCTATTTTCACTTCATTTTCTTTTAAGTAAAAATCCAATAACTTTAATAACTCTTGCCTATTATTTATTACATCTGTAAAATTTAATATTTCATACTCTTGAAAATTTAATATTACATTATACAATGATAAAAGTTGATTTTTAAAATTATTTTTACCAAAAAAAATAATAGATTTTTCTATTTGTGAATTTCCATTAATATCATTTATTTCAAATAATGGGTTAAAAATTTCGTATGACTCCCCCCAATCAAAATATTTAATAATAATTTCGCACTGGGGAATAGTAGTATTATCCATCATATCATTTTATTGTTTTTAAACCATCCACCAAATTTATATTTACATTCGGAAACATATTTCTTGTGTTATCAGATGTTTTCATCTGACAACAAATGCGTTTTTAAATCTT
>JAYVHJ010000351.1:0-1852 GCA_043771315.1 Raineyaceae bacterium | reverse complement strand
AGCAGAAAATCCCTAAAAACTGGTGCAGTAGAAACTTCTACCAAATTCAAAACACGTTTATAACTAATCTTTGCAGTAAAAACACTAGAAATATTACTTAGTATTGGGTGTAAGGTTTGCCACTATCATTGACAAATATAACATATATTTTTATTCTTTGTTTATTAAAAATAATAAAAATGAATAAAATCCCTTGTATTTGGGTTGATGCAGGGTTTTAAGATTTCTGTTTATTTCGTTGCAAAAAAGCGTATCTTTGCCTTATAAAAAACAAGCTATGAAAAATCAAATAAAATTTCCGTATGGAGTCAGTAACATTGAAAAAGTGATTACTGAAAATTATGTTTTTATAGATAAAACACCTTTTATTGAATTATTAGAAAACAATGAGAGTTTTGCATCTTTCTTGCGTCCCAGAAGGATAGGTAAAAGTTTTTTTATTTCTATTTTGGAATATTATTACGACCTTAGGCAAAAACATAAATTTGAAAAAATCTTCTCCAAAACCTACATAGGACAAAATCCTACACCTTTGGCAAGTAGTTTTAGGGTGCTGAAATTTAATTTTAGCGGGATAAGTACGCAAACTAACGAGATGGCTGAAAGAGAATTTCTCTTGAAGGTAAAAAATACAGTAATTAGTTTTATTGAGATTTATGATGTATTCAATGCAGAATTGCAACAAGAAATTGCTTTACAACAATCTGCTGCTGCTGTGATGTCTTTATTTTTTGGGAAATATAAAGATGAAACTATCCCCATTTATTTGCTGGTTGATGAGTATGACCAATTTACAAACGAAATCCTTATAAGAAATCTCACGGAATTTAAAAATTCTATTTCAAAAGATGGTTATGTGCGCAAGTTTTACGAAACTATCAAGATTGCTACAGAAGATGGAAGTGTTGGGCGTTTTTTCATTACTGGCGTGTCGCCAATCACGCTGGATAGCCTTACAAGTGGTTTTAATATTGTCAAACATCTTACCCACAGTTTGGATTTCAACGACCTTGCAGGCTTTACAGAAGATAACGTAAAAACACTTTTAGAACTTGTTTTAGAGGACAAAACACGCCTAAAAACTATTATGCAAGACCTTAAATGGTGGTACAATGGCTATAAATTCAATATAAAAGCAGAAGGCACTATTTACAATGCAAATATGGTGTTGTATTTCTTGGATAATTTCAAAAATACTCAAGAATACCCCGTTCAAATGCTTGACCCTAACATTATGCCTGATTATAACAAACTAAAACAAATGTTTGAGGTGGCAAATATTGATGAAAACACAAAGGTTTTAGAGGAAATTTTGGAAACAGACGAAATAGAAACAGAGCAAATTTACCAATTTGACCTTAGCCATTCATTTGGTAAAATAGAATTTGTCAATTTCCTGTATTATTTAGGCAATTTGACAATAAAAAAGGGAGGTAATTTTGGTATTGATGTAGTTTACAAAATCCCTAATTATGTCATTGCGGAGCTTTATTGGAAATATTATGCTTATGTTTTAAGGCAAAGAAATGAACTGCAATACCCAGAAAATGAAGTCCCTAAAATAATGCGTGCCTTAGCTGGAGGTAATGTAGAAGCTTACCTAAAACTTGTTGAAAGTAATTTAAAGGCTCTTTCCAATAGAGATTTTCAGCGTTTTGATGAGAAATATGTCAAAATGATAATGCTTCTTTATGCCATTGAAAGCAGGATTTTTTACGTTCCAACAGAAAGAGAAACAAGTACAGGTGGTTATATTGATTTGGAAATTTATATCCGCTCAAATAATACCCACAAACACGCACAGTACATTTTTGAGATAAAATACATCAAAAAAGAAGACGAAAAAAACTTT
>JAYVHJ010000350.1:0-3771 GCA_043771315.1 Raineyaceae bacterium | reverse complement strand
TTGCGTAACGCCATATCTATCACGCAAATCTATCCAAATAATGCCACCTTTGTCCCTGATTGTCTGTACCCAGCCACAAAGTGTTGCTTGTGCGCCTATATGCGCCATTCTTAATTCACCGCAGTTGTTAGTTCTTAACATTTTTTATCTTATTGTTTTATTTTTAGGAGATTTTATAAAGATTTAAGCCTTCTATATAGTCAAAATCTTTAATATTGTAAGTCAGTAATTTAGCCTTATAGACTAGCGCAAAAGATGCTATAATTGCATCTGGAATAGCTATTTTCTTTTTTAATTGATATTTTTGAATCAGTTCAAATGCTTGTATAGATATTTCTTCTGTGATATGCAATACATAAAAAGCACGAATAAAACTAACAGTTTTGTCCAATTCTGATTTGATTTTATCTTTCCTACACAATTCCATTGCAACCAGTTCAGGCATATAAAGATTTTCAAAACCTATTTTTTGAAAAATAGTCTTAGTAACTTCATCTTGTGTCAAATATTTGGAAAACATATTTGTATCTACAATTATCATCAATTTAATAATTAGGTTTTATTTGTTAAATTCTATTATTCCAAGCATCAGAACGCAATTTTTTTGTATCAATCTCCTCCCCTTGCCACAACCCAAAAAAGTCTAAGGGATTAATATTATCATCTTTTTGAGTGATAATTTTAGTTTTATTATTGAGATGCAAAGCAAGCAGAAAATGCTGTTGTTCGTCATTAGGCAAATTATCAAAAGCCTCTAAAAGCTCATTTGCTGTTTCTAAGATTACTTTCATAGTATTATTACATTAAAAATTTCAACAATTCACAAAACTAACTAAACTTTTTTGATTTTTTAGAAAATCTAACTTTTTTATTCTTATTTTTGGGCTTAATTGAAATAAATTACTTAAAAATACATTAAAATGAGAAAAAAAATAGTCGTTGGTAACTGGAAAATGAACAAAAACTACACAGATGCGCTTTGGCTCGTATCAGAAATAGCTACAATGGTACGAGATGAGGTACTTTCTGATGTAGAAGTAGTCATTGCACCACCTTTTATTCATTCTTACAGTATTCAAAAATTAATAGAAAGTTACAAAAATATTTCTTTGGGTGCGCAAAATTGCTCACAACACACAGCAGGTGCATATACAGGCGAGATTTCAGCAGAAATGTTGGCAAGTATCAAAACAAAATACGTCATTATTGGACATAGTGAAAGGCGTGAATATTTTGAGGAAAACAGTGAAATTATTGCGCAAAAAGTGAGTATTTGCCTAGAAAATGGACTTATTCCTATTTTTTGTTGTGGTGAAAATCTTGATTTGAGAGAAGATGATGCCTATTTTGATTTTATCAAAAGACAAATTGGAGAAAGCCTTTTTCACCTTTCAAAAGAGCAGTTTTCTAGTGTTGTGATAGCCTACGAGCCTATTTGGGCAATAGGAACAGGTAAAACTGCTACAAGCGTACAAGCACAAGAAGTGCATCAATTTATTAGGAAAGTGGTTTTTGATAAATATGGTGCAGAAATAGCAGAAAATCTGTCTATTTTGTATGGTGGGAGTTGCAAACCTGACAATGCAAAAGAACTTTTTGCCTGTCCAGACGTAGATGGTGGACTTATTGGCGGTGCATCTCTCAAATCTCGTGATTTTACAGATGTAATAAAAGCTATTTAAGTTGTGAGTTGTAAATTTTAAGTTTTGAGTTAAATACAAAATATTGATAATCAGCTTTTTGTATTTTTACTAGCATCTAAAATAACATCTCTTTTGTATTTCTTAGTGCCTACTTGTGTATTTCTTGTGTTCTTAGTGTTAAAAACAATCTTAGAAATGCAATTTCAACCAATGCACAAGCACCAGCAAAGCCCAAATTTCTCTGCTATTATCTTGCTCATTATTAAGGTGTTGTGTTATTATTTCTTTGATTTTTTCTACACTCAAAATATCTTTTAGAACATCATTCAAAAGTAGATTTTCTTCCAAAAGTGGCACTAATAAATGTTGCCACTTTTCGTTTTTTATCCATTCTCCAAACGGCATACCAAAACCTTGTTTGGTACGCTGGGTATATGCTTTTCCGTTTTTTCTGTTAAGAATTTCTTTCAAAAGCCATTTAGGAGAATTTTCTAAAAATGCTTTTTCAGGTACATTTTGCACAAATTGTACGACTTTTTCGTCCAAAAATGGCACTCTTGCCTCTATACTATGGCGCATTGTCATCAAATCTGTAATAGCCAGCACATCAGAAGAAAGATAATTATTTTGGTCGTATTCCAACGCATCTAAAATGCCAAAATTTGCACTAGAAACACCATTTTGAATTGGTTTTTGAGCAGGTTTTTCTTGTTTTTTTTCAAGAATATTTAGACTAGAAAACTGCAAAAAAGTTGTTTTTGCATCTTCATTGATATTTTCCAAAAATTGCTTTGCAAGTCTTTGCTTTTGCTTAGAAAACATACCCAAAACACTCAAAAAAGGCTTTCTAAATATTTTGAGTAACTTAAATACTATTTTGAAAATTATTTTATTTCTATTATTGAGGTATTTTGCAAATGCCCAATGTCTATTATAGCCACCAAAAAGTTCGTCTCCACCTGCACCAGAAAGCACTACACGCACATTTTGCGCCTGTGTATAGCATGCTAATGCGTGTGTGAGAAGTCCTGCGCCATCTGCAATAGGCATATCTAAATATGTAATGTATTTCTCAAATTCGTTCAAAATATCATCATTGACTTTTACTTCGTGATGTGTGCCACATTCATATTGAACTGCCGCTTTCTTAGCAAAAAAACTATCTTCTAATATATTTTGAGGTAGTTTTTTAGTTTCATTTGGATTGTTTTTATAACTTTCTTCAAAAACAATAGAAAAAGTATCAACTGAGATATTTAGGTGTTTTGTGAGGGCAAGTAAAAGTGTAGAATCCACGCCACCACTCAAAAAAATGCCTATTTTGGCATCTGCTTGTAGTTGTTTTTGCAAACTTTCTAATAAAATATTTTCTAAATTTTCACCATTATATTCTACCGTTGCTTGTGTCCCCACAAGCAACCCATTTGTTGTTTGTGAAGACACAAACAACGGCTCAAATAATAATCCAAAATCTTCAAAAACATTATTTTTTATGTCAAAACAAGTTATTTCCCCTTTTTGGACTTCAAAAATCTCCTCAAAAAAAGTGTTAGGATATTGTGCATATCCATAAGTAAGATAATTAATAATTTGGTCTTTTTTCAACTTTTTTTCAACCACATCACTTGCTAAAATTCCTTTTATTTCAGAAGAAACAATAAAGTAGTTTTCATTCTTGAAAAAATACAATGGTTTTGTGCCAAATCTATCTCGTCCAAAATAAATTTTGTGATTAGTTTTATCATACAAAACAAAAGCAAAAATACCATTTAAAGAAATTTTAAAAGGTATTTTCTGTATTTTTTTATCCAAAAAATCTAATAAAGCATATAAAAAACCTTCTGTATCAGCGTTTGTTTTATTTTGTTTTCTTTGGAGAAAATCTAGGTTTTGTGCAATTTCTTCATAATTATAGAGTTCTCCATTATAGAGTAAAATGAAGTTTTTGTCTTCTGAAAAAAACGGTTGGTTAGCGTTGTCGTTTGTGGTTTGAATTTTCAGGCGGTTATGTGCCATAAATATTTGATAATCAATATTTTCGTCAGTAATTTTATCTTGAAAAAAACCTGTAAAATCTTGCCCTCTATGTGCTATTTTGTGGCTCATTTGAGAAATATTCCCACTTTTG
>JAYVHJ010000349.1:0-2481 GCA_043771315.1 Raineyaceae bacterium | reverse complement strand
TGCAGAAATACCAAACATCATCTTAAATCTACGACAAAAATATGCCGTATCTTTGTAGCCTATATCATTTCCAATATCTTTGATGCTTTTTTTACTTGTACGCAAAAGTTCTACCGCTTTTTCCATACGTTGGTATTCTATATAATCTTGTGGATTGATGCCTGTAAGCAATTTAAAATATTGTCCTACATAGTCTTCAGATACATCTGCCACGCTTGCAAGCACTTTATTAGACAAATCTCCACCAATATAAGCCTTGATATAATTAAAAATTTCTATCAAACGAGGGTCTTTAAAGTAGGCAATATTATTAGCTAATTGCTCAATAAAAATCTTCTGATTAAGTAAATGTCGGATAATTTCAATGACTATTTCCTCTGTTTTTAGCCTAATCATTTTTTCTTTTCCAATAGGTTTTTCATCTATATTTTCAATAACCACATCAGTCAAAAGTCTAAGCAGTTGTTTATTTTGAGGAATGATAAAAGGCTCAATATCAAGAGATTGGAAGAAATTTACAAAGTCAAATATTTTAGCTTCAAAAGTGATATAACTAAAAGAATTACGTCCTTCTCCCACACTTTCAGGAGCAAAATTAGCTTTAAAATACTCATCTCTATGGATAGAAAAAGCCTCATTATTGAGTTCTTTGCCATCAGTTCCGTAGCCAATGCGTGCTTGTTTGCCCGCAGGAATGAACAAAACATCTCCTCTGCGTGCTTTTATAGGTTCGTTGTCGCCCAAAGTTAGGCTAATATCTCCATCGTGAAGTAAAAAAATAGCATTTTCAACTTCATAAAAATTAGTGATAGTAAGCGGTTGAAGCATTGTAATATTACGTCCTTTCAAAAAACGAACATTCAAAGATTCAATAATTTTGTTATAATCTTCCATATTTTTTTGTGCCTGAATCTTAGAAATATTACTTCAAATATTTTTGGCTTTCTTAGTTTTGTGCAATTTTAATTTTCACAAAACTACTATATTTATCTCAATAAAAAAAATCAAAATAGATATTTTTTTAGTATCTACTTTGATTTTAGGATTTAGACGTATATAAAATATGATTATTTCAAGATGCTACGAGCTATTACAATTTTCTGTATCTCTGATGTGCCTTCATAGATTTGTGTAATTTTTGCATCACGCATCATACGCTCTACGTGAAATTCTTTCACATAACCATAACCTCCGTGAATCTGCACTGCTTCTGTCGCAACCTCATTTGCAACTTGTGAGGCATATAATTTTGCCGCAGATGCAGCCAAAACGAAATCATCACCATTATCTTTCAAGAAAGCGGCTTTAAGTATCATCAAACGTGCGCCTTCAATTTTCATATACATTTCTGCTAATTTGAATTGTATGCCTTGGTGGTCGCAAATAGGTTTTCCAAAAGTTTTTCTTTCTTTTGAGTATTTCAAAGCCAACTCGTATGCGCCTGATGCAATACCCAATGCCTGTGCAGCAATGCCAATACGTCCACCATTAAGGGTTGTCATAGCAAAAGTAAAGCCAAAACCATCAGCACCAATACGGTTTTCTTTTGGAACTTTCACGTTAGTAAACATCAAAGAATGTGTATCAGAACCTCTAATACCCATTTTATCTTCTTTTCTACCTACTTCAAAGCCTTCCATTCCACGCTCAATAATCAGGCAGTTGATGCCTTTGTGTTTTTTATCTATATCTGTTTGAGCCACAACAAGATAGATAGATGCTGTACTTCCGTTTGTTATCCAGTTTTTGATACCATTCACGAGATAATGGTCACCCATATCTTGTGCTGTAGTACATTGGGAGGTTGCATCAGAGCCTGCCTCTGGTTCAGAAAGGCAAAAAGCACCAATTTTTTCACCTGATGCAAGTGGTTTTAAGTATTTTTCTTTTTGCTCTTCTGTACCAAAAGTTTCTAAACCCCAGCAAACCAGCGAGTTATTAACAGACATACAAACAGATGCAGACGCATCAATTTTAGAAATTTCTTCAATAGCAAGGACATAAGAAACTGTATCCATACCACCACCATTGTATTTTGGCGACACCATCATACCCATAAAACCAAGTTCACCCATTTTTTTTACTTGTTCCGCAGGGAATTTTTGGGCATTATCACGTTCTATTACGCCAGGAAGCAGTTCTCTTTGAGCAAATTCACGAGCGGCAGTTCTTACTTCAATTTGTTCTTCTGAAAGATGAAAGTTCAGAGAATTTTGTGTGAGTGTTTCCATTATTATTGGGATTTTGATTGAAAATTGTTGAAAAATTTATTAAAAATCTATTAAAGCACAATATACGAGATAAAAATAAATTTTCAAATATTTGTTTATAAATATTTGTTTGATTTTTTTGTTTGAGATATTTTTGATTTTTTTTAGATACTAGACTTCCTGCGAAAGTTGGAATAGTCTAACAATTTAGCAAAAAAGTAGTATTTTTGCAATTATGGAAGGAATAAAATATAATAAATTAGCTAATTTA
>JAYVHJ010000348.1:0-9453 GCA_043771315.1 Raineyaceae bacterium | reverse complement strand
TACAGTTACACCTACACACGCATCAAGAAAAACCTAAATAATGCTTTTGAACACGCAGGAAATGGTTTTGGCTTTACTTTTAATGGGAAATTGTTTTTTTTACGTATTGATAATCAGTTTATTAGTGATTTTTTTGAGGTACATTCTTTCAAAACGCATAGAAATATTCCATATTCAGACCACTTTCCTACAACTGCTATTTATACAAATAAATAACTTTGAGTTGTGAGTTATGAATTATAAGTTATGAATTAAATACAATATTTATTTAATTTTTTCAATAAAATTAAATCATATACTAATGTTCTCAAATAAAAAACAAGATAATACTTTGATAAATGCGAAAAAATAGCTTTTTTTGTAGGAAAATTTAAAGCAAATCATCAAATTAGTAAAAAAACTCAACCAAAATCAATGAATATTCCTTTTCTTCTTACTTTTTTATTGATATTTGGCTTATTTTCTTGCAACAATACGAAAGATAATACAAACAACAATAAGGATAGTTTAAAAAATCTTTCAAATAATAGCTCAAAAGATAGCATAAAAATCTCCACAGATACTATAAAAGTGGTTATTGGAGAAGATACTGCCAAAACTTTTTATAATAATGTGGGAGATTCTCTGTTGGTGGAAGAAACAGAATTTCGCATACGCTTTCCGTTTCCGCCTATACGTGAGGAAGATAAAGAAGATAAAAGTGTGGAATACATCATTTCAGACGAGAAAGGCACACAAAATTATGCGCTTATCTACAAAGATTTTTCTAAAGAAGAAATTGGAAAACCTGATGAATTTCTTAATAAAGCCCGCTTGGGAATGATTGGTAAGTTTAGAGGTCATAAAGAGATAAATCTAAATGCAGAAATAGACCAAAGTGGGTTCAAGGGTTATGCTATTCGTGCAGGAAATAAAGCCAAAGGCTACTTTGTTTACCGTATTTTTCTTATCAAAAGCCGACTTTATCAGATTTTTATTGTGGATATGAACAGATACCCCACAGAAAGAGAAACAGACAAATTTATTGGTACTTTTGAGATAAAAACGAAGTAAATCTTACTTGTGAATTAGATATGATAAAAACATGGCATATTCTAAAAAATTTATATATTGAAAATTATTTTTTATCACACAAAACACTTACTATAATTAGTGGTAATGATGTTGAAGACATAATAATTTCTTTTAGTGGGGTAAGTTATGTAGGTTTTCCTACTACACCAAGTAATATTTTAGAGATAACACAAGGAACATTTGAAGACTTGCCAAAAGAATTAAAAAACATTGCGACTAGCCAAAATTTTGATGGTGATAAGGTGTTTTTTATGAAATCTTTGAATAATATTTATTATATTGTAGCAGGTAATTGCACAATAACAACCATTAAAGAAATTAATTTTATACAAACTATACGAGAAAATTCGCAAGAAATATAATGGAGAAAAAATTTAAAAAGTATTATAGGATAATAAATTACTCTTCCATAAATAAATCTCTTGAATTGTCAAATTATGGTTATACCAAAGAAATTTATACAAGTATTTTTTTTAAACAAGTGAATTATATTAGTTGTATTACAACGCTAAATAATGGTTTTACACTTAAAGAAGTGCATTTAGAAGATTATTTAGATATATTAAAAAAATCAAACATAACTATAATATCAGCAAATAAATTATTTATAATAGAAAATGAAAATAATATCTTCTATATTATTGCTGAAAGTTATTCTGTAAAAAGGCTAAAATATCTTCCAAATATTACAATACCAGCAGCCAGCAATAATAATGGTGATGTTAGAGGTATAAAATATAAAATTATAGAATCTGAAAAGTCTAATACAGAAAAAATTAATAAAGATATTATTATAGGTGAACCATTATCCATTTTAAATCTTTTACTAAAATTATATTCTGTTGATTATCTTATAGAATGGCTGGAAAACTTAATTCAACGCAATATTCCAGATTATTCAGAAAATACAAAAATATTAAATACAAATTTCCTTTTATTAGGAAGTAATAAATCTAAGATACCAAATAATGCTATGGGCGTTTTTTCAAATACTGAAATAGAATTTTATACTTCTGATTTGCTACAATTATATAGAAACTGGAAAACTTTTTTAGATAAATCAAGCAATCTAAAGTAAAAAAATATAAATAGTTTTAACAATGAGTTTAGACCCAAAAAATGACTTGGTTTTTAAGAAATTATTTGCGACAGAAGAGAATAAAGACCTTCTGATGGCACTTATAAACAGTATTTTACCAAAAAACGAACAAATTATAAAAATAGAACTTCAAAATCCTTATCAAGTTTCTGATTATATAACGGGCAAAAACTCCGTTTTGGACATCAAAGCCACAGATGAAAATGGGATTTTTTATGATATTGAGATGCAAATTCAGCATTATGATTTTTTTGCCAAACGAATGCTTTTTTATTGGGCAAAAATGTTTAGTAAGCAAATAGACCAATCTCCCAATAAGACCAAACACGCTGCTTATAAAGAACTTACCAAATGTATTGTGATAAGTTTTATGGATTTTGTTTACTTCAAAGAAGATGAGAAACATTTTAGGTGTTTTTCAATCAAAGATAGAGAAACTAATGAAACGCACAAATCTTTGGATTATTTGGATATGTATTTTATTGAACTACCAAAATTTAAGGAGGAATTGACAATTATGAATAATTTAAAAACCGCACAAGATAAATGGTTAATCTTTCTAAAAAAAGGTTATGATGAAAATGGTCTGCCTAAATACCTTGATGCTGATGACCCTCTCGTGGAAAAAGCAAGAGAACAACTCAGAATTATGGATTTGAACTTTGATGAGCAAGAATATTATGAAGGACAACAAAAAATGATTGCAGACCATAATGCTGTCGTGGAGCAAATAGAAAGAGAAAAGGCAGAAAATCAAGCAGAAAAGGCAGAAAATCAAGCAGAAAAGGCATTGCTTCTAAAACAAAAACAAGAAATTGAAAGAAAAAAGAAAGAATTTGAAACTGCAAACCTTGAAACAGCTAAAAGATTGTTAAAAATGGGCTTAAATAATGAAATTATAGCAGTTGCCACAACCCTTTCAGAAGACGAAATAGAAAAAATACGCAAAGAACAATAATAAATCTACAACCAAAATAAGTGAAACATAATTATATTTTCTACGGTACTAAAGCCAATACAAAAGAAGTAGAGGACTTTTTGCACCACACAATCAAGACAAATGAGCTAGCTGAAAAAGCAGGCAAACGCAAAACCCCTATCTGCATTTGGGGCGAACACGGAATTGGAAAAACACAAACCGTTGAGGATTATGCCATTACAAATGGGTATAAATATGCTTATATTGCACCTGCACAGTTTGAAGAAATGGGAGATTTGTTAGGAATGCCCTATCTTGCCAAAACAACAGAAGGACACGAGGTTACTATGATGGCTACGCCTGAATGGGTGCCTACAGAAGAAGGTCCCGGTATTTTGCTTATAGATGACGTAAATAGGGCTGATGACCGTATTTTGCGTGGTATTATGCAACTTTTGCAAAACTACGAACTTGTTAGTTGGAAACTTCCAAAAGGCTGGCACATTGTCCTTACTGCAAACCCAGACGGTGGCGACTACTCTGTTACGCCAATGGATTTTGCTATGCTTACTCGTATGATGCATATTAGTTTATCTTTTGATGTTAAAAGATGGGCTTTGTGGGCAGAACGCAACGGAATAGACACTCGTGGGATTAGTTTTGTGCTTACTTATCCAGAAATAGTAACAGGTGGTGAGCGTACAACGCCACGTACTTTGGTGCAGTTTTTTGAAAGTATTGCAGATATAAAAGACTTAAAGGCTAATTTGAGCATTGTCAAAATGCTAGCTGATGCGTGTTTAGATATGAATACTGTTACCACTTTTATTTCATTTTTGAACAATGATTTGAGTAAACTGATTTCTCCTGACGAAATTTTGGAGGCAAAAGATTTTACGAAAGAAGTTTACGAAAAAATAAAATCTGTTGTAAATCAACAAACTAAGCGAGTTGATGTACTTTCTGTGATTGTAACGAGGCTTGTCAATGTGCTTGTTTTGAGCAAAGATAAATTTGATGCAAAAAAAATAGAAAATATTAAAAAATTCTTGAAAATGGACTTTTTGCCAAATGATATGCGCTTGATTGCAGGGCAAGACATAGCCGCATCTAGCAACACAAGCCTAAAAGCTATTTTTGCAGATGCAGAACTAGGCAAAATTTTACTCGCAAAAATGAGCTAAAAAGTAGCCCCCTAGCCCCCAAAGGGGGAATAAAATATTTTTTGAATTGTGAATGAATACAATTTGTGTAGAAAAAACCGCAAGTCGTACTTACGGAACTGGGCAAAATTGCATTAAAAAATCTTTTAATCTAAATTTTAACTTTTATGAAAAAGAACTTGTTTTTTTTGTTGATAATTATAGTTGTTCTCAACGCTTGTAACGGTAATTCTACAACCAAAGAAGAAGCAAAAAGCACTAATACAAAAGAACAAGCAAAAGAAGAAACCTCAAAAGAGGCGGCTTCAAGTTCTACGACACAATACGTAACTGCTAAAATCAATGGTGCAAATTGGAAAAGCACACCAGAGGAAATACTAACTAGCTATGATATGTATGGTGATAAATTGCAAATCTTCACAAAAGATGAAAAAGGTAAAATGAATTTTTTACTGACTTTAGCTCCTTTCACCAAAACACAAATTGGTTCTTATAATAGCGTAAAAGAGGGTGCTGGTGGCTATGGGATTAGTTTGTTAGATGATGATAAAGCAGATAATATAGAAAATGACTATGATAATTTCCATCAAGGAATAATAGCTAATTGTCTGATTATAAAATCTATAACAGAAGTGAAAGACGGCAAAATGGTAGAAGGTACTTTTGCCTCGCCAATGAATGTGAGTAATAATTATGAAGCTAGTAAAGATAAAGGCGTAACAGTGAGTGAGGGCAAGTTTGCTGTTGTTGTAAAGAAATATTAAAAATCAACATAAAAAATGAAATGTACTTTAATTATTGATAAAAGTGGCTCTATGGTCATTAGAGACCAGAAAAAAGGTCGCTCACGTTGGGAAGCCTGTAAAGAAGCAACTATTGCGCTTTCTTACAAATGTGAGGAAAAAGACCCACAAGGAATGACTCTCTACACCTTTGCAGGGCGTTTTAAGCGGTATGAAAAAGTTACAGCAACTCGTGTGGGGGAAATTTATGAAGAAAATGAGCCAGGTGGTGGCACAGACTTAGGGCAAGTGTTAGAAGATGCTTTTAATTTTGTGATAGATAGAAGAAGTAAAGCGGCAGTACCACAACAAGAGATTATTTTGGTGGTTACAGACGGAGAGCCAGACGAGAAAGAGTCTGTTATTGAGGCTATTGTCAAACTTTCTAAGACTGTTACCAGTCAAATGGAAGTAGCTATTTCTTTTATTCAAGTAGGTACAGACGAAAATGCAACCGCTTTTTTGAAAGCATTAGATAATGACTTAGTGGCTGCAGGTGCATCTCACGACATTGTAGATACTATTTCTTTGGAAGATATGGAAGAGTTTTCTCTTACACAAATCTTTTCAAAAGCCTTTACAGATTAATTCAATTACGAATTATCAATTACGAATTACGAAAAATGCCATTATTTGTGTTTTTGCAACCAATGGCATTTAGCATTTTGTATTCATTTATAATTCACAATTCATAATTCACAATTAAAAAAATATGTCTTTTTCTTCAGAACCTGTTTTAGCTATCAAAGATGCCACTATTTATCAGAAAGATAATGCTGTCCTTTCTGATGTGTATCTTAATATCAATAAAGGTGAATTTGTTTATTTGATTGGACGTACAGGAAGTGGCAAAAGTTCTCTTCTCAAAACGCTTTATGCTGATTTGCCTTTGTATAGTGGTGATATTCAAGTCGCTGGCTTTCAGTTGTTTAATATCAGTAAAACACAAGTGCCATTTTTGAGAAGAAAAATTGGGATTGTTTTTCAGGATTTTCAACTACTAATGGATAGAACTGTTAGTGATAATCTTTCCTTTGTGATGCGTGCCACAGGTTGGACAGATAGTTCTAAGATAAAACAACGTCTTTCAGAAGTTTTATTGAAGGTTGGACTTGGCGCAGCGGCTAACAAAATGCCTCATCAGCTCTCTGGCGGTGAGCAACAACGAATAGTGATTGCTCGTGCTTTGCTGAATGAGCCACTTATTTTGTTTGCAGATGAGCCAACAGGCAACCTTGACCCGCAAGTTGCTAATGAAATTTTAGATTTGTTTATACAAATAAACCACAGTGGAACGGCTATTTTGATGGCTACACATAATCATTATTTCTTAGAAAAAAAACCTTCACGCATCATTAAATGTGAAAAAGGGCACATTTTAGATTCTGATGTAACCAAATTTGACTGGAAAAAAATGAGTAACTAATTTTTTAAATGCAGAAATAAATTAGCATTTTATTTCTGCATTGCAATATTAGTTCAAATCATCTAGAATGTCATATTTTCTACCTCGTTTCATTTTCATACGAAAGACAACCCACGCAAGGCTTGGAAAAATAAACCAAAGTGCATACGTGCCAAAATACCAAAAACCAAAACAAGTAGCCACCAAAATAACCAAAATAATTGACTGATTAGCGTTGATAGCCATTTTTTCTCTTTCTCTTATATTATATGCCTTTCCAATAATCTGCTGATAATCTCTCTCATATTCCTGTTGATAGCTTTTCTTATCTCCTTGCGTTTGATTTTCTACCTGCTTTTCTTCTAGTACCTTTTTCTGTTTTTCTATCTCTACAAGCTCCAGAAGTTCTTTTTTACGCTTTTCTTCTTGTTCTTTTTTGGCATCATAGTAGAGAGGAATGTAATTAAAAGTTTTGTGCCTTGGAAGTCGGAAAATATTAGTTAATTTCATAAAATTTTGGGTTTGTTTTGTACTAGACTTTATTTTCCACAAAAATACAAAAATTCTGCTAATAATTAGCAACAAAAAAAGGCTTCTTTTGGAAGCCTTTTTATTGAATAGTGTAAAATTACTTTTTCTTTGCTGGAGCTTTTTTAGCATCTTTAGCGTCTGCTTTTTTAGCTACTGGAGCTTTTTTAGCATCTTTTTTAGCTACTGGAGCTTTTTTAGCTGCTGCTTTATTTTTCATATCTTGCACTTCCTTACGGATTTCTTGTGCCAAGATTTTTAGGTCTTGCATACCTTTACGTACACGAGTACCAGCTGCTTGATTGTCTTTGTCATAGAATTTTTCAAAGTCACCTTCCAAGCCCATTACTAGGTCTTTCACTACTGAAAATTTTGCCATTGCGGTAAAAATTAAGGGTTAAATAATTAAGTTATGATGATTGTCCGACTGACTCTCGCATCAAAACTACAAATTTTTTCTTACCAAAAAAATATTTTTGTACTTTTTTTATAAAAAAAAGTGCTTTTTTTTTGTATTTAACATATATTTATAGTTAATTTATTGATTATCAATGAATTAAAAAAACACTAAATAAGTAACTTTAAACACACTTTGAAATTCAAACCTGCATTTATTCAATATTCAGTAATGTTTTTCATTTCTTAGAATAATCCTATTGTTTGTTTAAATAATTTTGAGCGTGATTTTATTTCTAAAAAGCGTTTTTGAAAGCATTAAACCTATATTTTTAATTTTTAGTGCATTTGGAGCTAATTAAAGCACTTTTTAAAATATTGAATATTCTTTGCAAAAACAAAAAATATCCTTCAAATAGCTTTAAAACGTAGTTGAAAGATATTCAAAAAATTGAAAATGTGCAAAAAATAGATAAAACCAGCTGATTTTCAAGTTTTTATAAAAATGTCGGTACAAAATTCTTAAATGTGAGAATAATATGTGATAGCAAAAAAATAAGAACCAATTTATTTTTTATTTTTTAAAATAGTTGTATGTTTTTGAAATAAAAGTTGTTTTTGTAAGATTATTTCTATAATTTTGAACAAATTATTTTTTTATTACATTCGTTTGTTTTATCAAAAAAACAAATAAATGTTAAAACACGTGTATTTTAACTTACCACGACCTAAAATGTCAAAACTAAAAAACCTTGTTCAGCAACTAAATCAAGAGGAATTTTATCATCTTTATAATAATTTGATGGATAGTAGCGCAGACAAATCTGCACTTTTGCTCAAATTTCTTTATGAAGAAAAGCATACAGATGACAAAATGATAAAACTTCTTGGCGTAAATGCTAACGCATATTACACGTTGCGCTCACGCCTGAACCAAAAAGTAGAAGAGTATCTTGTACACGAAATTGTCAGCCCACGTGCAGAACTTATTACGAAAGTGGCAAGTATCAACGAAGTTGTTTTTACAAAAAGCCGTATTTTGACTATTGCAACACTCAAAAAATTAGAAAAGGATTTGTTAGATTATGACCTTTCTAACGAGCTGACGGTAGTTTATAAAACTTTACGTTCTTTGCACGTTGGTACAGAACACAACTTTTTTTACTCGCAACAATACAACAAACATGTTGCTTATATGCTTTCTGTGGATAAAGCAGAGTATCTTTTAGCGGAATATTTTAGAAAATATGGTGAATACTTGTTTTCTAATGATGCTAACGACAAGATGGCATTAGACCTTATTCACAAAGAAATGAAAATAGTACGCAAACAGTATGATTCACACCGTTTGTATGTCTATTATGCTGCTATGAACATCTATCACCGTTTTTTTGTAGATACTATAGAAACGCCAGAAGATGAACCAATTGAGGATATGCTCACCAAAATACAAGGTTTTTTTGATTCTTATTTGATGGACAATGCCTATCATCATTTGAGGGTAGTTTTTGCTTATTTGAGGTTTGAATATTATACTTTTTATAAGATAAACCGCCAATCTGATGAGCTATACCCTGTTTTGTTGGAGGAAGTTACGCATTTACTAAGCAATTATACGCTTTATACGTATCCTTCAAGGATTTTATATACAATAATTGAAAGAAGTTTGCGCCTAAAAATGGAAAAAGATTTGGCAAATACTAATGAAAAAATATTTGTTGATTTTGAAATAGAACCAGATAGTACGCACTATGTTAATTATATGATTTATAGGGCATTGAGTTTTTATTTTGCTGGGCAATACACAGAAAGTGTAAAATGGCTTACTAAGCTAATGAAAAAATATCCTATTAAGAAAAATCCAATAGTGATATTAGAGGTAAGACTGCTTTTGGGAATTCAGTATGCTTTGATGAAAGATGAAGATTTGCTTGCTCAACTTGTTAGTAGCTTACAAAGACAGGCACGCACAGTACAAAAAGAGATGATACCTCACATTAGTACTATGATAAAAATTTTAAAATTGGTGAGTAGCGGTATTGATGATACCACTAAATCAAAACTTGATTCACTTTTTGTAAAAATTA
>JAYVHJ010000347.1:0-6079 GCA_043771315.1 Raineyaceae bacterium | reverse complement strand
CTCCTCCAAACGGCGTGGAAGTTTCTCATCATCTGCTCTTTTACTTACTTTTTTACGTTCTTCAATGCGTGCTTTTACTTCTGCCTCCGTTACGTCAAGCTGGATAACTTGCTTGATTTGTTCGTTTCTTTCTGTCAAAAACTTATCTAGTGCTGCAGCTTGTGGCACAGTACGAGGAAAACCATCAAAAATAAAGCCTTTTGCGTGAGGATTTTTGCTTACTTCTTCTTCCAATATTTCTATAGTAATGTCATCAGGAACAAGCTGCCCACTCTCCATAATAGGCTTTACTATCAAGCCAAGTGGAGTCTTATTTTCAGCATGTATCCTATACAAATCTCCCGTAGAGATATGAACAAGGCTGTATTTTTCTATCAATTTGTCGCTTTGCGTGCCTTTCCCTGCGCCAGGAGGTCCAAAAATAATGATATTAAGCATTTATTAAGATTTTTTATGATGAATGTTAAATGTATAAGTAACTTTTTATATTTTGAAATTTAGAGATAAAATTTCAGTTGATTTTTAAATAGTTTTAAAAGTAAAAAAAAAAACTCAAAAACAAAAATAAAAAGTTTTTTTTGTTCATTTTTTTGAGATTTTTTGACAAAAAACAAAAAACTACTTTCTGAAAGTAGTTTTTTATTGAAATTTATTTGATTGACTAAAAGTATTTAAATATTTGATTATCAATATTTTGTATTTAATTCACAGTTATTTACACCAAAATAGCCAAACTCAAAAGTTTGCTTGATACTTTCAAATTAGCTTTAGAAACTTGTTTTTTATTGAGTTGAAACGCCAAACGTCCTTTCACAAAAATAAAATTGATACTACTCATATTTTGGATATGTTTCTCATTTTCAGTAATCAAAAGTGTGTTTTTGCCTTCCAAACGCTTGGTTTGTTCTGTCGTAAGTTCCACTTGTGTAGGCACAAACAGGATATTGCAACCTGTAACGTCTTCTATTTTAGCAAATTTTTTGATAACAAACCGCATTTCTGGCGTACTTTTAGCATTTGCCATTTTTTGCAAGCTAGGAATCAGCGGAGAACTTCCAATAACTCCAATCACACGTTCATTACCCTGACCTGGCCACTGCACATACTTACAAAATTGATAAATATAAACGGGGTGATAAGTATAATTTTTTTGTTGCGCAAATGCCTGATTACCAGTAATATTAGCAAAATAAAATACACAAAATAAACCTACCATCAAGTTGATTTTCAAACTGCTTTTCAAGTTTGTTATTAGGTTAAAAATTAAAGACGAACACAAATAAGGGCGTTTCATACATTTATAATGTTTTGTTGATTTGTTGAGGCTACAATAAGCAAAAAATAAAGTTATTTTCCAAATTCTTTCTAATTCTCTTAACGTTTTGTCAAAGATAGTTATAAAAAAGAAAAAAACACAAACTGTTTGTGTTTTTTTATGCTTTATGTAAGATTTTTCTTACAAATCACTAAAACTTATTTTATTTTCTCCTCAATAATGCTCAAATCCATTGGATTAGCTATTTTTTCAGAAAGTAAGGCAATTTTTAGTACATCTTGTGCCATTGATACGTAATGAAATTGCATATTTTCTAGGTATTTTTGCGGTATTTCTTGAATATCCTTCTTGTTTTTTTCAGAAAGTATAATTTCATTGATGCCTGCACGTTTTGCTGCCAATATTTTTTCCTTCAAACCGCCCACAGGAAGGACTTTTCCGTGAAGTGTTATCTCACCTGTCATAGCCAATTTATCTTTGACTTTTCTTTGCGTAAAAATAGAAGCAATAGCCGTAAGCATAGTAATTCCTGCAGAAGGACCATCTTTTGGCACAGCACCAGCAGGCACGTGTATATGCAAATCAAAATTATCAAAAACTCTGTAATCCAATTTCAATGCTTTTGCCTGCGTTTTTATGTAAGAAAGTGCGGCTACTGCAGATTCTTTCATAACATCTCCAAGTTGTCCAGAAAGTGTTAATTTTCCTTTTCCTCTGCTGATATTTGCCTCTACAAAAAGTATTTCTCCACCTACAGAAGTCCACGCCAAACCTGTTACAATGCCTGCAAGAGCATTATTTTCATAAATTTCTTTATCAAACATTTCCGCTCCCAAAAGCTGTGTAACTGTTTTAGCATCAATAGTTTTCTGATATTTCTCACCCAACGCCACAGATTTAGCTATTTTTCTTACGACACTTCCAATGGTACGCTCCAAATTTCTCACGCCAGACTCTCGTGTATAGCCCTCAATAATGCGCACAATGGCATCATCTTTAAAAGTCATATCACTTATTTTCAAGCCATTTTCTTCTTTTTGCTTATTTATAAGATGCGTTTTAGCAATTTGTACTTTTTCCTCAACAGTATAGCCTGACACTTCAATAATCTCCATACGGTCACGCAGGGCAGGGTGAATATTATCCAAAGAGTTGGTAGTGGCAATAAATAATATTTTAGACAAATCAAATTCCGTTTCTAGATAATTATCAGAAAAAGCGTTATTTTGTTCAGGGTCAAGGACTTCTAAGAGTGCAGCAGCAGGGTCGCCCCTAAAATTATTAGAGGTAATTTTGTCTAATTCATCTAAAATAAAAACAGGATTTGATGTTCCAACTTTTTTGATATTGTGAATAATACGTCCTGGCATTGCACCAATGTAGGTTTTGCGGTGTCCTCTGATTTCTGCTTCGTCGTGTAAGCCACCAAGTGACATTCTGACATATTCCCTACCCAACGCCTTTGCAATAGATTTCCCAAGTGAAGTTTTACCCACGCCAGGAGGTCCATAAAAGCATAGAATAGGTGCTTTTAGGTTATTTTTCAGCTTTAAAACTGCTAAATATTCTAGTATTCTTTCTTTAATTTTTTCTAGTCCAAAATGGTCTTCATCAAGAATTTTTCTAGCATTTTTTAGGTCAAGATTATCCGTAGAATACTCATTCCAAGGAAGTTCTAGCATCAATTCTAAGTAATTCAGCCCGTTGGCGTGTTCAGGAGAATTTGGATTAGTGCGTTGAAAACGAGAAAGTTCTTTTGTAAATGCTTTTTGAGTTTTTTCGTTCCATTTTTTGTGCGTGGCACGCTCACGCAAGGCTTCCACGTCCATTGTACCAGAGTCATAGCCTAATTCTTCCTGCAAAACCTTCATTTGTTGCTTCAAAAAATATTCTCTCTGATGCTCGTCAAGGTCTTTGTGTACTTTGTCGTGAATATCTTTTTTCATTGTAAGCAATTCCACCTCACGCATCATATACTTCAAAAGTAGTGTTGCACGTTCAGAAACGCTATTTAATTCCAATAATTCTTGTTTTTCAATAAGGCTTGCATACGTATTTGCCGCCAAAAAATACACTAAAAAACTAGCGTCTTCTATATTATTGATAGCATTTTGTGCTTCTTGTGGAATATCTGGATTAAGAGAAATAACACGAGTAGCCATATCTCTAAGCGACTTTATCAGCCCTTTTTCGTGTTTGCCATCAAAATCTAGGCTTTCATCTAAAAGCAAAGTTTTAGCTTGTGTAGTATTTTTGTTGTTTTGGGTAAATTTTTTAGCCAAAAAACGCATTTGTCCTTTCACAATAACGCCTGTATCACCGTCTGGAAGTTCAACAATTTTTATAATTTGGGCTACCGTGCCTATTGTATAAAGTTTTTCTGTGTCAGGATTTTTTATTTTTTTGTCTGATTTATCTTTTGAATTATTTTCTAAATCATCATTCAGGAAATCATCATTTAAAAAATTTTCTTCTGTTGCTTTTTCTTTGACAGTATTCACACCTGCGAGCAAACCAGCTTCTTGAGATTTTTCAGCAAGCACACCAATCCATTGATTGTCTTTATGTGCTTTTTTAATAATTTTGATAGATTTTTTGTTGCGCAAACTAATAGAAGCAACCACGCCAGGCATCAAAACAGTGTTAGAAGCCGTCAGAATAGCTAATTCATCTAAATTCTGTGGTGTTGCATTTTCTGAAAGTGAGGCTATATATTCTGCAAAATCAGGCAAATGAGGAGGATTATTATTTGGTTGGTTAAGTGGCTGATTTTGGTTTTGTTTCTTTTTTTTCATTTTAGATAGATAATGTAGCAATGTATAAAGTGCTAACTAGCAACGTGCTAATTTATAATTGTGTCCAAATACATTAGCAATAGATGTGCCAACACTATTGTTAGGCTAAAAAACGGACAAAGTGGCAGGTCTTTTAGAATAGGTTTTATAGTTTTAAGACTTACACAAAAAAGTCCTAAGTTTGTTGATTTTATTATTTACAAAATCATTCCCAAACCAAAGGTAAGCGTAAAAACTAAGGCAGAAATTGCCATTTGTTTGAGATAAGGGTCTAAATCACTTGCAAGCGTTTTATTTTTTACTGCTATTGCATTAACAAACATCAAAGGCACAGAAATTAAAAATAATAATTGCCAAAATGAATGGAAAGTAATACCTACGTACACAAACGCACACACAAGCCCGCCTACAAGCAAGCTCCAATGATAAAAAACTGCATTTTTACGTCCCAAACGCACAGGAATAGAGTTTTTGCCTGCTAGCGCATCAGAAGGAATATCACGAATATTATTAACATTCAAAACTGCCACCGCAAAAAGCCCACAACTCGTAGCTGGAAGCAAAAATAGTGGCTCAAAAGTGCCTGTATGCAAGAAAAAAATCCCCATCACGCCTACCCAGCCAAAGAAAATAAGCACCGCAATATCTCCCAGCCCAACATATCCATAAGGTTTTTTACCATTTGTATAGAAAATAGCAGCCAAAATAGCCAAAATGCCTATTCCTAAGAAAATTATGAAGTTTTGCAAAAGATTTTCACTTTTCCAAAAAGCCACCAACAACAAACTTATTCCTGACAAAAAAGACAAACCAGAAAACACAAAAATAGCGTTTTTCATAGCACTAGCGGTTATTTTTCCTGTTTGTACGGCTCGTGAAGGTCCTACACGTTGTGGACTATCTACGCCACTTACAGAATCTCCATAATCATTAGCAAGATTAGACAAAATCTGCAACAAAGCAGCCGTAAGAATACCTAAAAGCGTTATTTCAATACGGAAAAGCCCTTTTGCTTGTGCCAAAAAACTACCCATTAAAATACAAGTCAGCGCAAGTGGCAAAGAACGCAACCTAAACGCAGAAAGCCAATGTTTCATTAGAAATTTATTAGAATTATCTTAAAAAACTTCCGTCGCTTAGCTCCAGCTAAGTGACGACTATAATAACGGCATCTTGCCGTTGTTATATATAAAGGCTAGAAGCCTTTTTGATAGTCGTCACTTGCCTAGAGGCAAGCGACAGTTAAAAATAAATTTATACGAGTTCGCCAAACAAATCAAATTCCGTTGCACTATTTATTTTCACGTTGGCAAACTCACCTTTTGCAATATAAATAGCCTCTTTATTTTCTGCTTTTATTGGTACAAGTACTTCATTATCAACCTCTGGTGAGTCGTGTTCTGTACGTCCAATAAAATATCCACCTTCTTTTCTATCAAACAAAACCTTAAAGGTCTGTCCTACTTTCTTTTGATTAAGTTCTGCAGAAATACCTTCTTGAAGTGCCATAATCTCGTCTGCACGTTCTTGCTTGGTTTCTGCGGGAATATTGTCCTCAAAAGTATGTGAGTGTGTATTTTCTTCGTGAGAATAAGTAAAAATACCCAATCTATCAAACTTCATTTTTTCAACAAAAGTGTACATTTCCTCAAAATCTTTTTCAGTTTCGTTTGGGTGTCCCGCTATTAAAGTGGTTCTAATGGCAATATTAGGCACTTTATCACGAATAGTATTGACAAGCTGTTCTGTTTTCTCTCTTGTAATGCCTCTACGCATCAGTTTGAGCATATCAGTAGAACCGTGTTGCAAAGGCATATCCAAATAATTGCAGACATTGCTTCTATTTTTCATCACATCAAGCACATCAAGCGGAAAACCTGCAGGATAAGCGTATTGCAGGCGTATCCAATCAATATTTTCAACATCTGCCAAACGGTCTAAAAGTTCTGCAAGATTACGTTTTTTGTACAAATCTAAACCATAATAAGTCAAATCTTGTGCAATCAAA
>JAYVHJ010000346.1:0-4915 GCA_043771315.1 Raineyaceae bacterium | reverse complement strand
GAGATTTGTATCAAAATAAATTAAAATTACATTTTTAACATAAAATTATCAAAATAAAACTTATCTACAAAATAACTAAAAACCGCTTTTAAATACATTTTTTAAAGGTTTTTTATTTTTTAGGCTATCAAAAATAAAAACTAAATGAAAATAAATCAAAAATAAAGTACAAATAATTTGTTTTGTTAAAAAACATTCTTACCTTTGCATCACAATATCGCGAGATAGAGCAGTTGGCAGCTCGTCGGGCTCATAACCCGGAGGTCACAGGTTCGAGTCCTGTTCTCGCTACTACTAAACTCCTAATTAAAAATTAGGAGTTTTTTTTTGTCAAAAATAACCTTAGTTGTTTTAATGTTAGAGCAAATCAAAACCCTTTTTTCAGACCTTTTCTTATTTAATCCAGACGAACCTCTTATTTTCTCTGCGCCACTTTTTTGGGGCTTTTTTGCTGTGGTGATGCTGGTTTATCAATTTGTTTACAAACATATTTTTTATAGAAATCTGTTTCTGACCATTTTTAGCTTTTTTTTCTACTACAAAGCAGGTGGGTATTTCTTTACTTTGCTTATTCTTAGCACCTTAATAGATTATTATGCTGGAAAAGGAATTGCAGGAGCTACAAAAAAATCTACCAAAAAACTCTTTCTTATTATTAGTTTGGTGGCAAATTTGGGGCTTTTATTTTACTTCAAATATACTTTTTTCTTCTTAGATGCTTCAAATCAGCTTTTAGGTACAAATTATCAAGTCGTTAATTTATTTTCTGTTTTGATAAATAACTTAGCAGAAATATTTGATTTTTTGCCTTTCGTTGATGCAACCGTTAAACTAGACACTACAAGCATTATTTTGCCTGTCGGAATCTCGTTTTACACTTTCCAAACTATGAGTTATTCGTTAGACGTGTATAAAGATGAGCTAAAACCTGTCCATAATATTTGGGATTTTGCGTTTTTTGTGACATTTTTCCCACAACTTGTAGCTGGTCCTATTGTACGTGCCTCTGATTTTATTCCTCAAATCTACGAAAAGTACCAACTTACCAAACAACAATTTAACTATGCTATATTTTTGATAATCAATGGTTTAGTAAAGAAAATGTTGATTTCTGATTATATTTCTGCACAGTTTGTTGACCAAGTTTTCTTAAGCCCAGATGCGTATGGGCGTACTGGTTTTGAGGTTTTGATGGCTACTTATGGCTATGCTATCCAAATTTATTGTGATTTTTCTGGTTATACAGACATTGCCATTGGAATTTCCGTTTTACTTGGCTTTTATCTTCCCCTAAACTTTAATTCTCCTTACAAATCTGATAGTATTACAGATTTTTGGAGGCGTTGGCATATTTCTTTGTCAAGTTGGTTGAAAGATTATTTATATATTTCTTTGGGTGGAAACCGTACAATTTCCTTATTTACTTACATCAGTATTCCACTTATTTTGTTGGTATTTTTGCTTATTGACGGTTTTTATATTGCAGATTTTGCGTTTTTTGCCATTATTATAGCGTTTTGGCTGTTTTCAATAATGTTCCCATACAAAAACCTTGCAGCTATTATTGGAATTTTCTTTATTAGTTTTTTTATGATAAAGTTGGGTCAAGATGCTAATTTGTTCTCTATCCAACAGTTAGGTTTTGCCATTCACGCCAAGAAAAGTTTTTATACACTTATTATGCTTGGTATTGTGGCGGTTTTTTGGATTTTTTTACTTGTTTATCCACAAAAAAAATATACCATAAGCACCTATATGAATTTATCTTTAACAATGCTTTTGGGTGGTTTGTGGCACGGTGCGCACATCAAATTCATCATTTGGGGAGCGTTGCACGGTGGTGCATTGGCACTTCACAAATTTTGGATGGACGTTACGGGTAGCCACAAATGGAAAGGAAAATACCTTAAATATTATATTTTCCTGATGCAAGTAATTACATTTCATTTTGTATGTTTTTGTTGGTTGTATTTCCGTGCTGATGATGTAAATAAGGTGAATACAATGCTTAATTTGATTTTTACAAACTTTCAACCACAACTTTTTGTTGAGGTCTGTATAAAATATTGGAATGTTTTTAGCGTTATTGTGTTTGGTTTTGCGGTGCATTTTTTGCCTGTTTCTTGGAAAAATCTTGTACGAATACGCTTATCTAACACGCCAGATTGGGCAAAAGCGGTAGGAATTGCACTAATTATTTTTGGACTTTTCCAAGTAAAAACAGTAGGAACGCAGGCATTTATTTATTTTCAGTTTTAATAAAAATATAACTATTTTTTGTTATTTTTGGCTTATTATTTGTTGCAAAAAGCATAAATTATTTTCTATTTCTCAAAAAACAACTAATTTAAAACATTTTTAACCCTTTTAGACAAATGAAAAACTTATTTTTCTCAATATTATGCCTTCTGGCTGTTTCTGATGCTTTTGCGCAAAGACTTTCTGGGTACATTTTTCGCATGGGAATAAATGCAAGTTCCACAAAAGTAAAGAACTTCACTTATACAGATAAACTGGTTTATTTGCCAAGTGGTACAGAAAGAGGACTAGAAAATTTTGCAGGTGCGCAAGCCACCACCTTTGCTATTCCTATTGGTGTAGAGGTTTTTGGTAAAAATATTTATTTTAATACTGATATTTCTTTTGGTTTGCGTGGAAGCATACAACCTAATACCAATTATAATAAATCTATTTCAAAAGATGGTGTTTTTGATATACGTTTGGCATTTGGTGGATATTTTAATGAGAATATGGCAGTAATGGGTGGGATACATTACAAATATCAATCTCTTAAAGCACCCAATTTTACTAATGATAATCCAGCTAATAGTGGCATACGTGGTGCAGGATTTCTATTTGAACAAGGAACAAACAACCCCAATAATCAGGTAGGAAACCTTTTTAATGATAGAATTGGTGGAAATATGCCAGGTCTTAACATCAATTTTTTCTACTCTCCAAATGCTAAGGTAATGGTACGTGGTACTTATTTGGCAAGTTATATTGTGCCTGCAGCAAAATTTCCTACAAGAGGAATAGGGCATCAAATAGAAGGCTCTATTTGTTATGTTACTTCTGAAGATTCAGAAGAGCGTTTTGGGGTAATGCTCACAGCAGGCTTTCAATCTCGTAATATGTGGGCAGCCTCTGCCATAGATGCACAGTCAAATGTTCAAAAATATAGCTACCCCAGCACTGCCGCAAACTCCCTTTTTGCTAATCTTTCTATTATTTTGCCAGGAAAAGTGCTTAATGCGGTTGGGCGTGTAGCTAGTTATTCAATGTGGGTTTTTTAGAGATTTTTCTTTGTGTTTTTTTGTTAAAATTACTTAAAAAAAGATTTTTTTCATAAAAATTAGTATATTTGTCAAAATAAATCTTAGAAAAATCTAATAAAATCATTCTAAAATGCAATGATTTTAGAGGGTTTTAAAATAAAAAAATTTGAGTATTAACATTTTGTATTCATTCACAATTCACAACTTAAAATTC
The DNA here is from genome assembly GCA_043771315.1 of Raineyaceae bacterium. Classification (GTDB taxonomy): domain Bacteria; phylum Bacteroidota; class Bacteroidia; order Cytophagales; family Thermonemataceae; genus JANYGM01. The sequence goes on along the minus strand of JAYVHJ010000346.1, from coordinate 1,423 downwards.
ACAATTATTTATGGAATATAATATGCTTCAAGAATATGACAAATACGTCCAAGAGGATTTTGATGTTTGGCGTATTTTGTATGACCGTCAGCTTGCTACTTTGCCAGGAAAAGCCACCAACGACTATTTAGAAGGCATAAAACAAGTAAATTTTGTCGCAGGGAAAATACCTGATTTTTCAGAAGTGAACACGCTTTTGAGCAAACATACAGGTTGGAAAATTCACGTTGTGCCAGGACTTATTCCTAGCAAAGAATTTTTTGAATTGATGCGTGATGGCAATTTCTGTGCAACTACGTGGCTACGCAAAATGTCCCAATTAGACTACTTAGAAGAGCCTGATATGTTTCACGATGTCTTTGGACACGTGCCACTTTTGACAAACCAACCACTTTGCAATTTTTTGTCTGATTTGAGTAAAATTGCACTCAAACACATTGACAACGACCTTGCTATTGAACTTATTGGGCGTTTGTATTGGTTTACGGTGGAGTTTGGACTAATACAAGAAAAAGAAGGTTTGCGCATTTATGGTGCAGGCATTTTGTCGTCTAGTGGTGAAACTGATTATAGTTTGTTTTCAGATGTGCCAGAACGTGTACCTTATGATGTAGCAACTATCCTCAATACGCCCTACATCAAAGACAAATATCAAGTAAAATACTTCATTATTGACTCATTTGAGCAACTTTATAATTCTGTTGCGGAAATTGATAGATTGGTGGATATTGCAGTAAAAGAAAATAAAGTCCTTGTGTATTAAATAATTGTGAATTATGAATGAATACAAGGTAAAATCTTGTATTCTCCTAAAATCCTTTAATCCTAAAAATCCTAGTAAAGAATGAAAAAAATAAAATTTATTGCATCATTTATAATTGTGATGCTTTTTGTAGGAGCTAATAATGCTTTTGCACAAGTAGAAAATAATGGCGCACAAGAAGAGTATATGGGCGTAATTGGTAAAGATTTATATATCAATATGACACTTTATCCTATACAAACAAATGGTAATATTGTTACATACGAAGGCAATTATTCGTATGCAAAAACAGGCGGAATGATGAATGTAACAGGAAAAATCAACAAAAAAAATGGTGTTTTCGCTTTTACAGAAAAAAATATTGAAGGCACAACAACAGGTTTTTTTAATGGTAAAAAGAAAGGTAGTAAGATTACAGGAAAATGGACAAGTTTTGACCAAAAAAGAAATTTTAGCTTTGACCTTGCAGTAAAAAGATAACTAACAGTAAAATCAAAAAAAGTAAATAAAAAGAAGACTTCACTTTAAGTGAAGTCTTCTTTTTTGTAATAAAATAAATAAATTTTTGATTAGTGAGGTTTTAGACCTTATATAGTTTTTTGGATTTTTGTCTAAGATTTTTGCCTGAAAAATACTTGTAAGAAAATCTCAAAAAACAAC
>JAYVHJ010000345.1:0-1870 GCA_043771315.1 Raineyaceae bacterium | reverse complement strand
TCTATGAAGTTCCGTAAGATTATTGCTAAGTTCCATAACACAAATATATTGTTTTTTGCTAAATTGCAATCATAAAAATTTAAGTACCTAAACAGTTACGAATTATTAACTCTTTATCACAAACTAAAAAAACAGTGTACAGTAGCAAAATGAATAAAAAGAATTATACAAATAAAAAAACCTTTTTAGAATTATCTAAAAAGGTTTTTTTGTTTTTAAACTTCTTTTAATGATTACTTAGCTTTTGCTGGTGCAACTGCTGCAAACGCTTTAGCTACTGCCAACGGAATGCTTGTTAGCAAGTCGCCAGCTTCTTTCATCAACAAAGAATAAAAAATTTGTTTCCCATCACGCTCGTGTTTAAGCACGCCACAAGCACGCATATTAGCAAGGTGATGAGAGGTAAGTGACTGCTCAGAGCCAAGGTTTTTGCAAATATCACTTACAGACATTTTCTCGTTATCCACAAGAAGTTTCAAAATACCTACACGTGTAGGGTGCGCAATAGCTTTTAGTGTGTGTGCTACGAGGTTTACTTGCTCGTCTTGAGATTTGTTTTTCATAATTGAAAAAAATTAAATTGTGATTTGGGGTGAAAGTTTATTAAATTGTATTGAAATACTTAATTTTAAGATAGCTCATAAAAAATTACGAGAAGTCTAGAAAATAAAAAATACTTCAAAAAAATATGCTAACTTTTAAAAATGATTATTGAGCATATCAATTTTTAAACAAACAACAAAATAAAATAGTTCAAAAAATTATAATTATTCATTGAATTTTTAATAATTCGTTGTTAAATTTAGAAAATAGTTCATTCTACGTGTAAATATCCTAGAAAAGCGAGGTCTTTTTAACAATATTTATTTTATCCTAGCAATACTTTTTCATCAAAAGAAATTCCATAATCATAGCCTAGTGAAGTCATTAGAAGGGTTGCATTTTGTTGTTTACATCTTTCTTGTAGCATTTGAGAAGCTATTTTAATGTTATTTTCGTCTAAATGACTAAAAGGCTCATCAGCTAAAAGCACTTCAAAAGGTTGTATCAAAGCACGCAAAATAGCCACACGTTGGCGTTCTCCGTAGGACAAAATATTAGCTTTTTTATCCATAATATGGCTTATTCCTAGTTTTTCAGCCATATTTTTTATATTTTCTTTAACATTGTTTTGCGTATCTGTTTGGCTATTATTTTGTTGCAAAAGAACAGTTTTGACTTCAATATTTTCACGTGCCGTAAGGTCTGCAAAAAGACGCAAATCTTGGAAAATAATAGATATTTTTGTTTGTCTAATACTAGCCCAATTTTCGTGAGAAATTTGTTTTGTATTTTGGTTATCCAGCAAAATATCTCCCTCAAAATCATCACGTAAGCCATAAATAATATGTGCAAACGTAGATTTTCCTTTGCCAGAGGGCGCATAAATTTGATAAGATTTCCCTTGTAGAAAATCTTTTTTGGTATTCCAAATTTGAGAATCCAAATGAACAACCCCAACCAAAGGGGCTGGGGTTGCATTTTGAAATGAAATAATCATTTTATTGAGTTTTGAACCACCCCCAACCCCTCCTTAGGAAGGAGGGGAGTTTTATATCCCCCTCTTTTCTAAGGAGGGGTTAGGGGTGGTTATTTATTGTTGTTTTGCTGGTTCTTGTTTGGTTTCGTCTATTGTTTCTGGTGCATCATCTTCAAAATTCTCTTCTCTTCTTGATTTCTTTTTGGTTTTTGGTGCATTTTTAACAGCTTCTACAATAACCAAAAGAGAATTTTTACTTTTGTCTTTCATTCTTACTGCTATTTCTCCTTTCATATTTTTGTCTTTCATTTCACTTGACTTAATCATTACGTTAGAAAGTATATTTCTTAC
>JAYVHJ010000344.1:0-3481 GCA_043771315.1 Raineyaceae bacterium | reverse complement strand
TCTATGAAGTTCCGTAAGATTATTGCTAAGTTCCATAACACAAATATATTGTTTTTTGCTAAATTGCAATCATAAAAATTTAAGTACCTAAACAGTTACTTTATTTTTTAGTTGCTATAATATAAAAACTTGGTGCGGTACCACCAAAATTCACTACTGACATCCATTGTAATAAGCTTCAAACTTATCAAGGTCAAAACACTCATGTTTTTGTCTGTAAACAACTTTTAAGGTATCCATATCTTTATATAGTTTTACATAAAAAATCTTAGTAATATCAACACCTGTGGCAGTTTCAGTAGGAGCAACATACTCTATAGGTAATGAAGGGGTAAGAAAGGAAGTGTTTTGGATTGTTTCCCAGCTATCACCACCATTCGCATTGGCATAACTTCCATCTTCTTTAAATACAGCACAAGTTTGTGCATACACATTTGGGTGGATTGCAAAATAGTCTGTACCATCTGCATTTTTAATAGCAAGTGTTAATACCACACGGTCTGTTCTGTAGGGGTTATTACATTTACCGTTTCTGCATCCGTCTACCAACAGCCAGAGTGGCTAAGAGACAGAAAATTTTGAGATTTATCATAAAAAAAAATAATATTACCCAAGTAAAAGGCTTGGGGCTTGCCTATTGCAAGAGCTAAAAAAAACCTTAATAATTACAGAAATACTTGAGTAATTAGTAAAGGTTTAGGCAAATATTTTAGATAAAATAATAAACTTCACGAAAGTCGTGTACTATTCGTGAAGTTTATTATTATTATTAGATATTTTATGCCATACTTTCAAAAGCCATTTTGGAGGTGTTTTGAGTAGTTTTTTTACGCTTAATTAGCTTTTTTTTTAAAAAAACGACTGCTAATATTTGATTAAATATCAATGCAACCGCAATTATTATAGCAAGAAAAACAAATGTATTTAGCTGGCAAACTGCAAATGCCAAACCAATAAAAAACAGATTTCCTAAATAAAGCAAAAAAGAGGCTTTTGTGTGCGTATAACCTGCATCTACAAGCAAATGATGCAAATGGTTTCTATCTCCACTAAAAGGGGATTTTTTATTAGCAATTCTTATAATAAATACACGCAAAGTATCAAAAAGCGGGATAATAAGCACTGCAATAGCAAAAACAGGTGCTTTACTAGAAGACAAAAGCCCTTGTGAGTGTTGGTTTAGGCTGATAAAAGCTACCGCAAGCACTGCTGTAATCATTCCTATAATTAGTGAGCCTGTATCTCCCATAAAAATATTACCTTTCAGCAAATTATGGTACAAAAAGCCAAGACTTGCGCCAGCTGTAGAAAAAGCCAAAACTGCCAAATCACTGTATCCGTGAGTATAAAACCATGTCCCAAAAGTACCACAAACAATAACAGCAATGCCACCAGCTAACCCATTGATACCATCTATCAAATTAAAAGAGTTGATAATGACAATAAACGTGAAAATAGATACAATCACGCTCAAAACAGGATTTATCTCTTCTATGCCACACAGTCCGTATAAACTTGTTAGACGCACATTTCCATTAAAAACTACAATAATTGCGGCTAGTAGTTGTGCAAGCATTTTTTTGTAGGGAGGGAGGGCTATAATATCATCTTTTATTCCTGTGAAAAACAGGATAAGAATGGCAGAGAATATTGCCCCAAAATTGATTTGTGTATCATTTTTGAAGAAAAAAGTGGACACAATTATCACGCCTGCAAAAATGGCAATGCCACCAAGCGTAGGCACACGCTCCTCGTGAATTTTCCTGTCGTCGTCTGGCTCGTCGTAAAGATGTTTTTCTTTTGCTACTTTAATAATAGAGGGAATACTGACCCAAGAAAGTAGCGCAGAAAGCACAAAACAAGCAATTATGGATATTATCATTGAATTTTTTTTAACACATTTCTACTGCAAATATACAACTTTTTCTTTTAATTGTGAATTTTAAATTGTGAATTGTGAATGAATACAGAACACTAAAAAGCATTTTTATCACCCTTCATCACGCTAGAAATTGTCCAAAGAATAATTTTCAAATCAAGGAAAAAACTCCAGTTTTCTATGTAAAAAATGTCCATTTTTACCCTATTTATCATTGAACGCACATCTTTGGTTTCGCCACGATAGCCTTTCACTTGTGCCAAACCCGTCACGCCTGGTTTTACAAGATGGCGCACCATATATTTTTCTACAACGTGTTTGAAAGTGTCGTTTAACGCAAGTGGGTGAGGACGAGGACCTACCACAGTCATATCTCCCCAAAAAACATTCAAAAACTGTGGAAATTCATCTAAACTTGTCTTACGCAAAAATGCGCCCACACGTGTAATACGGTTATCATTTTGCGTTGCTTGTATAAAATTTGCGTTGGGTTCGTAGCGCATTGTCCTGAATTTCAGGCAATTAAATTCGTGATTATCTTTGCCGTTTCTTTTCTGATTAAAAAATATAGGACCTTTTGAGGTGAGTTTTATAGCTAGTGCAATGAGGGGGAAAAGCCACGAAAATACTAATAAAATCACCAAGGAAGAAAAAACAATATCAAAAGCACGTTTTACGACAAGATTTACTTGGTCGTTGAGTGGCTCATCACGTGTAAGAATTACAGGAATTTCGCCATAATTTTCTAAGATAGTATTTGCCTGATAAAAGTCTTTGAGATTGGGTAAAAGTTTTATCCTTTTGAGATGTGTATCTGCAAATTTGGTGAGTGAGCGCAGGTATTTTTTATCAATATATTCCAAAGAACAAAAAATTTCATCAATATCATTTCTCAAAATATAGCTTTCTACTTCTGAAAGGCTTCCTTTTACAAGTGGGTTATTATCTGATTTATTAGCAAAAAAACCCATAAAACGGTAGCCTGCTTGCTTATTTTTGTTGATAAATTGATAAAAATTGTAAGAAGGTTTGTCATTGCCAATGATAATAACATTGATGTAATGAAATCCTAGTTTTCTATATATTTTTGCTAAATAAACTGCAACAAATTTCCAAATAATGACCAAAACAACCAATATTAGGTAAAAAGAGATAAGTTGTAGTCTAGAAAAGTCGTAAAGGCGAGTAAGTGCCAAAAAAGTAGTAACAGCAGCAAAATGCCAAGCCAAAGCACGCAAAGAGTTGGGCAAAGTAGCCCTATATTCGTCTATACGAGGGATTTTATAAGTTCTTGTCAAAAATATTACAAGTATCCAAACAATATTTACATAAGAAAGTAATACTATTTGGTCTTCATCAAAAAATCCTGTAAAAGTAACAAATTTGAGAAAATAAGCTATTGCAAAGGCAATATTAAGCGCAATAAAATCTCCAAAAACGTATAAAAACTTAAGAAAATGAGTATAATTTTTGGGCATAAAGTCTTTTTTAGTGAGTAGTGTGTAGTAGACTTCCTGCGAAAGTCAATAAATTAGCAAAAGTGTCTTTAAAGTCCTCCCAGCAGGGGAGGATTTAGGTGGGGTTCTTTTGAAATATGCTAAA
>JAYVHJ010000343.1:0-2682 GCA_043771315.1 Raineyaceae bacterium | reverse complement strand
GCACCAGAAAAAGTAGTGATTGTTTCAAAATCTTGTACTATAGGAGTGCTTGAAAGTATCAATGTTCCACTTGAATTGATAGTTATATTTTTACTTGTGCTACCAATAGAATTAGTAACAGTAAGTCTTACTGTATAACTACCATTTCCAGAGAAAATAACCGCAGGTGGATTCTGCCCTGTAAATGTACTAGGAAAAGCTCCGCCAATACTTGTGTTATCAAAATTCCAAACCCACGAGGTAATAGGACCACCGCTAGGAATGGTAGAATTATCAGTGAAATTAACAGAAAAAGGCGCACAACCACTCGTGATAGAAGGGCTAAAATTAGCTATTGCACCAATAGGATTAGCAACAGTAGAAGTGAGCAATGTACTGCGTCTAGTACCATTTTCTAGAGCTATTACCATACGCCCTACTTGGTCGTTGGTAAATATACTCATACATTCATCTCCTGTATAATCCATATAATTCTCAAACATCTCGTCAGTTGTACCACAAGTATTTGCCTTTGGGTGTGTATAACAAGGTGATGAACTATTTGCGTCAGCGTGAGTTGGTGTATCTGCACAAAAATCATCTGCACAAGAACCATCACCCCAAATATGTCTTAAACCAAAAAAATGACCAAGTTCGTGTGTAAGTGTACGTCCTCTAGCAAAGGTAAAAAGATTAAATCCTGTGCCTGCATTAGCTCCTGTGGAAGTATAGTTTGTGCCAAAAGAAAGTACATTTACAACAACACCATCAGTATTGCTTGCACCTGTTGTTGGCATTCCAGTTAAAATTGTACCTATTGGAAATTGTGCATAACCAAGTAATGTTCCTGGGCTAGTAGTAGTGGGGTTTGAGATAGTCCACAAATTCAAATAACGTGTTGGATCCCAAGAAGTAGCAGGTTTGATAGTACCTTCTATATATGCCCTATCATAACCTGCTTGTGCAGCAATCACTTGTCTATCAACTCCAGCCTCTGCAAGAGGTGCGCCTGTTGGGTCAACAGTTGCTAATTTGAAGGTAATACCACCAGGCATTCCTGCGCCTCTAGTTCCCCAATAAGTAGTAGCATTAGCATTTGTACGGTTAAAATCCTCATTGATGACACGAATTTGAGATTGTACTTGCGCTGCTGGAATGTTTGGAGAAGTACCTACTGCTTGCCCTGTATGCAATACGTGAACAATCACAGGAATAACATAAGGACCTACACGAGCATTAGTCGTAGGATTTAAGGCTCTTTGTCTTAGTAAAATTGCCATTTCACGCTCAAAATCAGCATCACTTGGCATATTAGGATTTTGACGACGGAGTTCTTCCATATACTCTGTCGTATGGCATTTTATGATGTTTTGCGTTTGTGCAAATGTACACAAAGAAACAAACATCAGCAATAAGAAAATAGAAATTCTTTTCATATTAGATTTTAGTTTATTTTTTATTATTATTTTGAATTTATTTTATCAAGTCTAAAAAATATTTAGCTGTTTTAATGTTAATTAATGCCAGCCATATAATTATGTAAAAGTACAAAATTATTTTGTAAAATTATCTTAATATTAAACAATATCTTTCAATTATTTTCTAAACCTTTATTTTCTGCTTCTTGTTTAATCTCTTTCCTTACAAGTTTTACCACGCTTTCCACGTGGTAGGTATGCGGAAACATATCTACAGCTTGCACCGCTACCACCTCATAATTATCACTTAACAAAGCTACATCTCTCGCTTGGGTTGCAGGGTTGCAACTCACATAAATAATACTTTTTGGGTTTGCCTGCAAAATAACTTTTATCACGTCTTCGTGCATACCTGCACGTGGTGGGTCTGTGATTATTACGTCTGGCGTGCCTTCTTGCAAGATAAGTGCTGGGGTAAGCAAATCTTTCATATCTCCTGCATAAAAAACCGTATTGGTTATTTTATTGATGTTGGAGTTGATTTTGGCATCTTCAATGGCATCTGCTACGTATTCCAAACCAATGACTTTTTTAGCTTTTTTAGCGACAAAATTAGCAATAGTTCCTGTTCCTGTGTACAAATCATACACTATCTCATCTCCTTGTAAATCAGCCATTTCACGAGCAATTTTGTAAAGTTCGTAGGCTTGTGTGGGGTTTGTCTGATAAAATGATTTTGCACCCACACGAAAAAACAAACCCTCCATTTCCTCCGTAATGTATGGCTTTCCTGCAAAAAGTTGTATCTCCAAATCTCCTATTGTGTCGTTTTGCTTAGTATTCACCACATACTGCAAAGAAGTTATTTCTGGGAATTTATCTTTTAAGAAATTCATCAAACCTAAAATATTTTCTTTGTCTTCATAATAAAAACACATCACTACCATTACATCACCTGTGCTAGCAGTACGTATAATAAGATTACGCAGGAAATTTTCTTGTTTTCTCAAATCAAAAAAAGTTAAATTATGCTCCAAAGCATAACTTTTAACTGCTAAACGAATAGCATTAGATGGCTCTGGTTGGAGATAGCAATGTTCTATATCAATAATCTTATCAAAACGCTTAGGAACGTGAAAACCCAATACTTTTGCTTCAAATTTCTCTTTTGTAGCAATTTCTTCTGCCGTAAGCCAGCGACTATTAGAAAACGTAAACTCTAATTTGTTGCGGTAATACTGGGTTTTTGCAGATGCAAGAATAGGCTTAATACTAGGCAAAGCGA
>JAYVHJ010000342.1:0-3753 GCA_043771315.1 Raineyaceae bacterium | reverse complement strand
TGGAAAGAAATTGAACATTCTATTGTTGCTATTGCCTACGACGGCATTTTCACCGTAAAACAAGTCAAAAAAAACACTTATGATGATGGCTACTTGTTTCTCTATCCACTTAATAATGAATTTTCTGAAAAGAAAATTGACATCAAAGAAATTCACGAGGTATTCAAAGTTGAGCGTATTATTGATGCAGAACTTGAATAATTTTTTTAACTAGCATATTTCAAAAGGTCGTATTCCTTAATTTTTCGTAAACATTCTGTATACTTATAGCGACCTTTTTCAAAATCTTCGTGTGTCATTTCGTAAAAGAAAATATCGTGAATAGGATCAAGTTCTGTTCCTTTATTTATTTTACAAATACCTATAATAACAGCCTTTATTGCACCTGAACTATCACAGTAAATAGCCATTTGTCTGTCATAATTATAGGTTTTTATACTTTTTGCAAAATCCTCATAATTAGTCTTGCTTGTTGTTTTCAAATCTCCAATAAGAGATTGCCCAATATGAACTATATCCAATTTCCCTTTACAAGGCAAGTCGTGCATATCAAAATAATGTATGACTTCTTTAAATGAATATGCTAAATATTCCTGCAAACGCTCGTTCTTGTTACAACTTTTCACCATTCCATCAAACATTTTCCAATCAATATTAAAATCTTTGTAATCTTCTTGATTGAAATTTTGAGGCTCTAAAATAGCTTTATGAATGGCATCACCAAAAGCAAATACTTCACTTTGCTTAGCTCCTAATCCCTGTTTCTCATCTCCGTGCTTAATCAGCGACCCAATACGGCTCATAAATGAATTAGAAACCCTTTTGACTTTTCTATATTCAAAATCAGTCCCCTGCTGAAGTAGCACAGGGGAAGATGTTCTTGGCAGTATAAAATTTGCAGGTAGAAGTCCCATTATTTTTTGTCAAAAGGGTATTCATCACGAAAAATAGCTGATACATCACAATACAAGGTTTCAAATTTTTTCATAACATTTTCTGTCAAAGGTTTGTCTTTACCTGTTGCAATTAAATATTTTGTAAAGCCATTTTCAACGCTTTTACTAATCTCAAAATCATACAAGTCAAATTCTTGGAAATCTGGCTTCTTTAAAACCTTCATCATTTGATTTATCACGCTTATTTGTGTGATTTTCAAAACTTGGAAACGTTCTTTGATTTGGTTATAAACCAACATTGCCCAAAAGTAGACAGGTTCTTCAAGACGTTTTGTGTAAGGGCTAATTTTGCGAGTATATGATGCAAGTTCCTCATCAGTAAAAGGAGAAACTCCATCTATTTTACAGGCATCTTTAGCAAAAACCTCTCTCATTTTAGGCTTTTTGTCATCATAAACAACATAACCTTCGTGAAATTGCCCAAGAACTCTAAATCTGTTTTCGCCAATTTCAAAATCCATAAATTGGTCTCCTTTACTCGGAATGATAATTTCCTCAGAAAAAAGTTTTTTCTTACCCTCTAAATTTTCCATTGTAATTTGATTTGAATTTTATTGTAAATGTTTATTTGAAAACTATCTTTATTTAGCTCCCACCAAATTTGATAGGAGCTTTTTTGATTTTTGAATTTAGTACACAAACGCTATCATTTTGATAGAACGGAGGTTTTGAGGTTTGTAGCTTCTTTTTCCCTCCTGCGCTACGTCCTTGTATAGGAAGTTTCCATTTGCCATTTTGCGAGGTTTTCCTTCTGAAATACGGCTTACTACTTCCTTTGCTTTTTCACTGAAATATTTGATTAGGTAAAAGCATTTTTTTGTGAATCTCAAAACAAGATTTGAGTAAACTTTTTTGATTTGGCTTGTGAATTTTAACATTTTGGTTTTGGTTTATTTTTGAATTTTATTTTGAAAATTGGAGGGTTTTTACGCCCTCCGTTTTGATTATAAAGCCTCAAATTCATTTTTGGCACTTTCTATTCTTTTTTCTGCAATTTCCAGCATTGCAAACACATATTCGTGGTCTAAATATAAATCATCATCTCTATCACCAGTCCTCGTGTTTATATACAATTTTCTATTTTGATCCTTCAATGTTTCCAAGTGATTTACAAGAGATTCACTTGCCTTTATTTCTGTGATAAGCTCGTTAGCTTTTTTTAGCGTTTCTGGTTTCATTTGTTTTTTTTGGTTTAAATTTATTTCGTTCTTTTTACTTATACAAATATACAACTAAATACAATATGATGCAAATAAATCTGCAAATATTTTTAGTATTTTTGAAAATAAATTTAGTAAGTTTTTTGTAACGAACTTTCAATAAACGCCTCCGCTTCTTCTCGTAAATCATTATCAGGTATTTGTGATATAAGTACATTGGCATTCTCAATTTTTCCAGCAGTAATCATTCTCTTTATTTGCGAAAATTCACCAGTCCAATAGCCTTTTTTATAGATTTCTGATTTTTCTGATATTTGCGTTACTTGCTTTTTGAGGGATTCAATAAGGTTATTGAGGTCTTTTATAGCGTTATTATCATTTTGATTATTCTTTTGAAAATCAAAAATTTCATTTTGTTTTTGTTGTATTTCTGAATTTTTCTGTTCTATTTCTGTTCTTAGGAGCTTTTCTTGTTCGTTTTTTCTTTCCAATTCTATTTTTAGCAAACTAATATTTTCGTTATCCTGTGCTTGTAGGGCTTGTTTTTCATTATAGCGTGACATATTTATTTCACCCACAGCGTACAAACTAGCACCAGCATAGAAAGAAATAAAAAACGCCTGCCAAAATAAAGGTTGATTTATATCAAAATTTGCTTTAGAATAGTAAATAAACACTCCCATAGCATCAAAAAACGCAAATAAAAAACATTGCCAACGGTTACGAGTTTGCATTACTATTGCGCTTGTGGTAACCGCAAAAGCAAAAGCTGACAAAATTGACATCAAAAATTTCAGAAAATAGACTAAATTTGGAATGAATCCGCTTTGCACAGGGGCATCATTAAGCCCAAAAAGATAATTGGTATAAACGAATACCAAGTGTAGCATACCTGCACCAACGCCAACCGCCAGGGCATCACCAATTAGAAAATCATTAAGTTTTTTTGAAAAATTATTCATTAGGAATGTTTTTGAAAGGGTTTGAAAGATTTTTGCGAAAAAATTAAGGAGGTTTTCACCTCCCTAATTTTTGATTTTTTAATACATTTCCATTCGTTCTTCGTAGGCTTCTCTTCTTTCTTCTCTGTTTCTTTCTTCTCTTTCTTCTTCACTTTCGGGCATCTTTTTGTCTAAAAAATCATATGCTCTTTGAATGTAATCCCAATCATAATTATCATTGAAAAACTTGTTTAAAGCGCAAATTAGCGTTTTAGGATAACCGTACCAACGTCCTATTATGTCGTCCTCGTCTTCCCAAGCTTCCACAATGAAATTGCAAATTGCAATTTTGATGGCATCTTCTGGAGCGTTTTGGTGCAGGTATTCATTTGTTTCGTGATTCAAAATCAAGTTTCTTACTGCTTCATTTTCACAGTTTAACATATCTAAAACATTTTCCACGTTTATTTCTTTTCCTTCGTTTTTGAAGTTTAGAAATTTTGCTAGTCTTTTGTGCATTTGGTTTGGTTTTTTTGGTTAAATTTTATTTGTTCTTTTTTACTAATGCAAATATACAAACTAATACAATAAGATGCAAATAAATCTACAAATATTTTTTGCATTTTTGAAAAATAAATTTTGTAAAAAACACAATATTGTATTTATAATACATTCTTTACATTCTTTATCTTTCTT
>JAYVHJ010000341.1:0-8886 GCA_043771315.1 Raineyaceae bacterium | reverse complement strand
AAAAAATATAGAAATATATACCTAATCAAAATAATTTTTATCAACTCAAAATATATTTTCATTAACTAAAATAGTTATTTCATAAAATAATGATAGTTTTTGTAAGATATTTTTGCATTTTTGTAAAAAATAATCTCAAAATAAATCATCAAAGTAAAATGAAAAAACAACTTTTAAACCTTTTTATGTGTGTGTGTATATATGTATGTACACTTTTGCAGGTGCAAGCACAAAATTATTATTACATTGACAAAATAACGGGTGTCAGAGAAAAACTTATCTGGATTCCTACTCCACTTGGCACAGATGCACGACTACAAATAGATAGTAAAATCTATAAAGAAAATGAAATTTTGGACGCAATTACCGTAATAGACGAGCCTCTCAACTCAAAATTCAAAGGGAAAGGTTATAGAATAGTGCTTCCAGACAAGCAAAAAGCAGTTTTAAGTGAAATTGCGGGTAGCAAAATTCAGCTTAAATTTGCTAATGGAAAAATTAAAATCTATGAAAATGCAGAACATTGGGTTGATTTTGGCAAAAGACCAGTTTGTGATTATATTGCTGTAAAAACAACTTACCCTAATCCCAAAGATTATAATGGTATTAAAACTGTGTTTTTGAGAGCTTTTGGCAACAAAACAGAGGTAAAATTGACTGTTTTGGAAAACACAAACACAGCTGGTGCTTATAAAGAAAAATTTGTTTGTACTGTTCCTAATAAAGAAGGAAAATACATTATACAAGAAATGGAAATAGAATATGTACGTTATTACCGCCTCACAAGTCCAGACGGTACAACGCAAGACTTCAAAATGGATTACTAAATTATGTAAAAAAGATTCTCATTTATTTGTTTTATCAAAATAAATAAATAAATTTATGCCAAATTAGTTTCTTTATTTTTAACATTTTCTTTTTAACTATGATACGTTTAGGAAATCACAATGATGAAGTATTGCAATGGCAAGCATTTTTATCACAATTAGGTTATGATGTCTCTGTTGATGGCGTTTATGGACAAGGTACTTATAATGCTACAGTGCATTATCAGCAAAGTTATGGACTTACTGCTGATGGTGTTGTAGGTGCAAACACTTATGCTTGGGCAGTATCTCATGGATATGAAGGAGGCTATGATTAGCATTCTTAAATAGTGTTTTTATAAATTTTTGAAAAATACGGCATTTGTCGTATTTTTTTGTTAAAAAATAGTTGTTACTTTGAGAAAAATAAATCTACTCAAATAATCACCCAAATAATCTATCAAAATGAAAAAAAATAGTTGGATATTATTCGCTCCTTTTGCTTTTGTGCTTGCTTTATCTTGCAAAAATGCAGAAAATTCTCAAAAAACAGATAGTATTGATAATGAAAATATTGATACAAATACTGCCCTTGCCAAAGCCTCACATTTGGACAGCCTAGAAAAGCAAGTATTTAGCGTTTCCGCTGATTCTACGCATTTTCTTGTAGGCAAACAAGGTGGCGTGATTTTGGTTCACCCACAAAGTTTTATAGATGAAGCAGGAAAGCCTGTGCAAGGCAAAATTGATATTGAATTTAGGGAAGTACAAGAAGCTAAAGATTTTGTAAAATCAAGAATATCAACAGTTTCTGATGGAAAAATCTTGCAAACGGCTGGCTCATATTTTGTGGGCGCATCTCAAAATGGAAAAGCATTACAAGTAAATCCAAAAAATGGCGGTTTATTTGTAGCCATTCCTGCACTCAAAAAAGATACTGCTATGCGTTTCTTTGTAGGTGAAAAAACTGCTTCTGGTGATATTAATTGGAAACTTGAAACTGGTGCAAAAGAAACCAAATTAGATGCTCCCAAGCCACCTACGCAGGAATTAGCAGATTTGAAACTCTCGCTAAATGATAAACTACTCGCTGATGAATACAATAGTACAAAGGATTTTTTAGATGGTATTGCTGCTGACTATGTGCAAAAAGGCAATGATTATGTGATGAAAGTAGAAAGTAGCAATAAAAGCACTTTTAAGGCTACTTTTGTGGAGCAAATCCGTAGAAAATACCAAATGATTGCGTGGGCTAGAGATTATGTAAAAGGTAAAGAAAAATTTTTGCAGCAAAAAATCAGCAAATTAAGTGCCGCTTGGGACAACTACAACAAACTAAATCAGGCTTGGAAAGTAGAAAATAACTTAGAACCAACTTTTTATGAGTATCAGCTACAAAAAACTGGCTGGCTAAATTGTGATAAATTTCAAAATGAGTCCCTAGTTGCATTTTCTGGTAATATTTTAAATAACAAAGGAAGCAAAATAAATTATGCTCGTGTGCATCTTGTATCAGAAAAAGAAAGAATACATTTGCAACAAGTATGCGAAAGTGGGAGTTATAGGTTTAATTTTCCTAAAAATAAACCATTCAAAATAATGGTTTTCAGAGGAAATGACACACCAAAAGAGATGGAATTTGATGGCAAAACTACTAATTTGCCAGATGTGAAAATGTAAAAAATAGCCCAGTCACAGAAATAATACAAACAAGTTTATGAAAATTAGAAGTTTTTATAAACTTGTTTGTATTTTATATTTAAACTTACTATATTTATGAATAATTTTACTAAAAAACAATTCAAATAGTATGCAAGCAATGAAAAAACTCTCACTTTGGGGGAAAAATCACAAAAAAACGAGTTATATCATTATTATTTGCAGTACTATTTTTCTAAATACTTTTTTTGGAATAATAGGCTTGTGGCTAGAAATGGACAACATAAATATTCCAATATTTGCAACGTATGCCCTTTTTGTTGTGCTAATGATTACTGTACTTTTGTATCCTTATCATCAAAAAAACAAAGTTGGAAACTATTCTGATAGTTATGCAAAAAGAAAAATGTGTGATTTTATAATGTTTGGTACTACTGCATTGTTTGTTTTGTGCCTTGTCAATCAAGAATCTGCTTCAATGACGTTGGAAGAAAATAAAACAAATAAAATTATTCAACAAGAAAATGCCTTTTTTAGGTATGTAAGCAATGCCACAACAGAAAAATCAGTAACACAAAACAGCACACAAGGCAATTCACAAAATACAATATTAAGTTTTGATGATACAAAACCAAAACATGCTAAATACCGCAAGGAAATCAGAAAAACAATAAAAAAATATCTTAAAGACATAAAAAATAAGCTCAAAACGACCAAAGGAAAAAACCTTAATTTGTTTATAAAAATTCTGCTAACCATTTTTGCTCTTCCGCTAATAGGGCTTATTTTTATTGCTGGTGCAATTCTTTCTTGTGACCTTTCTTGTAGTGGAAATGGTGCAGCAGCTACGGTAGTTATTTTTGCTACATTTGGTTTAATGATAGGTGTGATAGTTCTAGTTGTTAGAATGTGGATAGGCAAAAAGAAAATACAAAAAGAAGCTGAAGCAGGTCTGCTCAAAAACACACCACAATAAATAAAAAACACTCTTAAAAGTAATTTTAAGAGTGTTTTTTTTATTTAGAATAAAATTTCTTTCTTTTAATGTATTCTTCTAGCATTTCTGGCACAAGATATCTGATACTTTGTTCGTTTTGGATACGTTCACGCAAATATGTTGCCGAAATTTCTAGCAGTGGCGCATCTGTGATATGTACGTTTGGGTGTTTGTAAAGTTCATCAAGTAAGGCATTTTCTGCACTAGCAGTTGCCCCAGTATTTTTGTTTGGACGTGGATAAACGTGTATTTGATGATACTCAAGCACTTTTTCATAGTTTTTCCAATTTTTGAGGTTCACCAAATTATCACTTCCCATCAAAATACTAAATTCATATTTTGGATACTTTTCGTGTAGATAAGTAAGTGTATCAATGGTATAGCTAGGCTTTGGCAAATGAAATTCCGCATCACAAGCGGCTAAGCGTGTGTTGTCAAAAATAGCTTTTTGTACCATATCATAGCGGTCAAACTCGTGCAAAAGGGTTTCCTTCTTTTTAAACGGATTTTGTGGCGACACTACAAACCAAACTTTGTCAAGTTGTGCGCTTTCAGCTATGGTATTTGCCAAAATAAGATGCCCAATATGAATGGGATTAAACGAACCAAAAAAAAGACCTATTTTCATTTGAAGTGTGAGGTTTTTAAGTACGAGGTTAGAAATACGAGGTACGAAATATAAAGTTTGAAGTACGAAATACGAATAAAAATCAAAGTTTTACATTCGTACCTCGTACCTCAAACCTCGTACTTTTTAATTATCCAATAGCTTGCGCCAAATCAGCAATCAAATCTTCTACATCTTCAATTCCTACACTTAAACGTATCAAAGTATCTTTTAAACCAGTTTTTTCACGTTGTTCTTTTGGAATACTTGCGTGTGTCATAGTAGCGGGGTGCGTACAAATGGACTCCACACCACCCAAAGATTCTGCCAAAGAAAATATTTCAAAGCTACTCATTACTTTTTTTGCGTGTTCCAAATCATCTCCTTTCAATATAAAAGATACCATTCCGCCAAAATCTCGCATTTGTTCTTTTGCAATATGGTGGTTTGGGTGGTCTTCAAAGCCAACCCAATACACTTTTTCAACTTTTGGGTGATTACGCAAATAATGTGCAACTGTTTTTCCATTTTCAGAATGGCGTTGCATACGTATATGAAGCGTTTTAATACCTCTAAGCATCAAAAAACAATCTTGCGGACCAGCCACAGCACCACAAGAATTTTGCAAAAATGCCAATTCTTTTGCGAGTTCCTCATCATTTGTAACCAAAACACCCATCACCACGTCAGAATGACCTCCCAAATATTTTGTTGCGGAGTGCATCACCACATCTGCACCCAAATCCAGCGGATTTTGCAGGTATGGAGAGGCAAAAGTATTATCAACGGCAAGCATAACCTTGTGTTTTTTTGCAATGGCAGCAGCTCCTTTGATGTCAATAATGTTCATTAAAGGGTTTGTAGGCGTTTCTACCCAAATCATTTTGGTTTGTGGCGTGATGAAATTCTCTATATTTTGCACATCTTCCATAGAAATAAAATGAAATTTGATGCCAAAATTTTGATGAACTTTCGTAAAAATACGGTACGAACCGCCATACAAATCATTTGTTACAATAATTTCATCTCCAGGACGGAAAGTACGCAATAAAACATCAGTAGCAGCCATTCCAGAGCCAAAAACTAAACCAAATTTGCCATTTTCTAATGCCGCTAAGTTCTTTTGCAGGGCATCACGAGTAGGGTTTTGGGTACGAGAGTATTCGTAGCCTTTGTGGTCGCCTGGTGCGGCTTGTACGTAGGTAGAAGTCTGAAAAATAGGAGTCATAATTGCTCCTGTGCTTGGGTCGGGCGTTATTCCTGCGTGAATAGCTTTTGTTCCAAATTTCATAAATGAAGTTTTTTTATTTATTTTTTGTTGATTTTATTTTTTATTTCTATAAATATTCCGTTTCTCCTTGGTTTGTGTCCCCACAAACCAAGGAGGTTAAAAATGATTTTGTCAAAGTTTTGTATTTACCTCAAACTTCAAACCTCACACTTCCTTCTGATTTTCCTTCAAAAAATCTTCCAAAGAAAGGGCGTTTGCCACACTAAACTCGCCTATACGTGTGCGCCTAAGTGCGGACATATACGCCCCTGCACCCAAAGCTTTGCCCAAATCACGCACCAGACTACGAATATACGTACCTTTTGAGCAAACTATCCTAAAATCTAGGGCAGGGAAATTAGAAAAATTAGAAAGTTCAAAAACAGTTACCTCTACTTCTCGTGATTTTATGGCTATTTCAATGGTTTCATCAGTAATTCCTTTGTGTGCTTGCTTGTAAAGGCGTTTTCCATTCACTTTTATAGCAGAAAAAATAGGCGGAACTTGTTGTATTTTCCCAATAAAAGTGGGCAAAATTTCGTTTATTTTCTCCTCTGAAATGTGAGAAATATCAAATTCTGCATCAAAAGGTGTTTCTAGGTCGTGTGAAGGTGTTGTTTTACCAAAAATAAGCGTGCCTGTGTATTCTTTTTCTTGTGCTTGGTATAAGTCTATTGATTTTGTTTTTTTACCTGTGCAAAGTATCAAAAGCCCAGTTGCAAGTGGGTCTAATGTGCCTGCATGTCCTATTTTCTTGATCTTTATAATATTTCTGACCTTATGAACAACGTCAAAAGAAGTCCATTTTAGTGGTTTATCAATAAGTAAAACTTGTCCTTCGTTGTATTCTTCTGGGGTCATTTTTGGAGATTATTTAAAATTATTTTTGTTTTACTTTAATTATCAGCAATTTGCATTTAACTCATAATTCACAACTTATAATTCATAACTTATAAGCAATGTTTTTTTATCATTTCGTCAATATTTTCTAAAAAACCTAATTGTTTGGCTTTCTGAAATTCTAGGCACGCACCTGACAAATCTTTGCCTTCTGCACGTATCAAACCACGTTCAAAATAGGCTTGTGCATTGTTTTTGTCCAAAAAAATAATACTATTCAAATCATTAATAGCACCAGAAAAATCTTCTAGTTTTTTTTTGCACATAGCACGCCCAAAAAATGCTTCTAACTGTTGATTAACGGTATTTTTATCAAATTCTAAGGCTTTATTAAAATCTCTGATAGCATCTCTAAAATCATCTATTTGCCTGCGTGCCGTACCACGAATGATAAATTCTTGGGCTGTTTTTGGATTTGGATATAAAGCTAAAATGCGAGCAAATTTCAATGTTTTCTCATCTTCTTTTGGTGGATTTTGCGCTCCGCAACTCATCTGAAAAAGCAATATAAAAAGTAATAAAAAATAAATAAATAAAATTTTTGGCATAGTCAAGAACGGAAATTCAAAAATATTTTTAGGAAATCTAATAATACTCTGTTTTTTTTTGTAATATTGGTGCAAAAATAACCATTTTTTTGAATTTTCTTGATTTTATCACCAATTAAATTACTTATAACTATGATATTGTACAATGTAACTGTTAATGTTTCTCACGAAGTACACACAGAATGGCTCAAATGGATGATAGAAAAACACGTTCCTGATGTGTTTGCTACGGGTTGCTTTGCCAATTACAAGATTTTAAAACTTCTTACAGAAGATGAAGATGCGACTGGCGTTACCTATGCCGTACAATATTTTCTTAATACAATGGAAAATTTGGAAGAATACCAAGAAAAACATGCTGCACGCCTGCGCAAAGAGCATACAGACCGTTACAAAAATAAATTTGTGGCTTTCCGTACTGTCTTAGAGGTTTTGGACGAGAAAAAATAAACTTTTTGGTTGTGAAGTGTGAGGTGTTTTTGACGACAAACAATACTTCACACTTCATACTTCACACCTCAAAATATGGTTTTATATTATGCTATGGGTGGTGGTTTGGGGCATCTTACACGAGCTGGCGCAGTCTGGAATACGCTCAAAATAAACCTTGATGAAATTTTACTTCTTACTGCTTCCCCACACGCACACGAGCCTTATGTGCCTGCCAATGTGCGTGTGGTACAAGTAGAAACAAGTATGCAAGAACGGGAAAATCAGCAAGTATATCAAATTTTTTTAATGAAAATTCTGTTAGAAAATGATATTTCTGCCATTTATTTAGATGCTTTTCCGTTAGGAATTATCAACGAATGGCATTTTTTGGGTGATTTTTTGAAAGAAAATAAGCTAAATATCAAAATTTATTATTTGGCACGCTTGCTCAATGATAATTATTTTGATAATATTGAAAATAATAATAATATTTCTGGAGAAATTTCTGCAAATATTTTTTATGATACTGTATTTTTACTAGAAAATCTTACATCAAAAAATACAACTTATATACAAAAAAATACAAAAAATATAGAAAATCTTACATTAAATTATCCAAAAATAGTCAAAAACAAGCTAAATACTGGTTTTTTGGGAAATTTATCAAAAGATTTATTAGAGAATTTACCAGAAAATTATTGGCTTATTGTTCATTCAGAGCCACTCAAAGAAATAGAAATATTGCTTGATTTTGCCACAGAAATAGCTAAAAAAGGAGGATTAAAGCCATTTTTTATTATTATTTGTGCCTTAGAAATTTCTGAAAAGATGCAAGATTTGAGAAAAAAAAACAACAAAAATATTCTTTGGGCAAATTATTATCCCGCTAGTGATTTATTTGAAAAAGCAGAGAAAATATTTTCTGCCGCAGGTTTTAATATAATGCAACAAATTTTACCATACTACCGTAAACACTATTTAGTGCCATTTCAACGAAAATTAGACTTACAAGAAGTACGAGCTAAACAATATATTGAAATGCACGACACAAGACAATCCTAAAATAACACCGTGCTTTTTGAATATTTTATTTTTTTTGAACAAAAGTTACATTTTTTTAACGTATTTTTTGTTGTTTTTATCAAAAATATATTACATTTGCATTTCAGTTGAAAAACACCAAATAGAAAAAAAATACTTTTTTTTATCAAAAAAGTTATATATTTCGGAGTGTTTTATCAAAATAGTGTGAAAAGCATTAAAACTTATTATGTTTTTATCATTTTAGCTGTTTTTCACACAATTACTACAGCTATCATTAACGCCTTCTAATCAAATTATGCCAAGTAGCGAAATACTTTTCTTTGCAGGTTTTATCTTCTTTATCCTAACTATGCTAGTGATAGATTTGGGAGTTTTCTCTAAAACGAATCATATAGTAAGTTTCAAAGAAGCAGCTATTTGGAGTGGTGTGTGGGTTTCTCTCGCAATGGGATTTTATTTTGTCTTGCTTTATCACGGAGATTGGATACACAGCGTAAAAGATTTTACAGAACTAAAACTATTATTTAGTCAGTACGCCGCAGAAGGTGTTGTACCTATTGCAGGGAATTTTGAGGCAAGCCTTGAAGTTTATAGAACCAATATGGCTTTTGAGTTCCTTACAG
>JAYVHJ010000340.1:0-12336 GCA_043771315.1 Raineyaceae bacterium | reverse complement strand
AGAAAGCAATCTAAAACAGTAAAAGATAGCAAAGAAATTGCACAAGTAGCAACTATTTCTGCCAATAGCGACGAAGAAATTGGTAAAATGATTGCCAATGCAATGGAAAAAGTTGGTAAAGAAGGCGTTATCACTGTTGAAGAAGCAAAAGGTACTGAAACTGAAGTAAAAACAGTTGAAGGAATGCAATTTGATAGAGGTTTCCTTTCTCCTTATTTCGTTACTGATACAGAGAAAATGGAAGTTTTGATGGAAAAACCTTTCATTCTTGTTACAGAAAAGAAAATTTCTTCTATGAAAGAAATTTTGCCTGTTTTGGAACAATGCGCTCAAACTGGTCGTCCTCTTTTAATTATTGCAGAAGATGTTGATGGTGAAGCACTTACAACACTTGTAGTAAATAAAATTCGTGGTGCGCTGAAAATTGCTGCCGTAAAAGCTCCAGGTTTTGGTGACCGTAGAAAAGCTATGCTTGAAGACATTGCCATTTTGACAGGTGCAGAAGTTATTTCTGAAGAAAAAGGTTACTTGCTTGAAAATGCCGCAGAATATCTTGGAACGGCTGATAAAATCATTGTGGACAAAGATAACACAACTATCGTAAACGGAAAAGGTGATAAAGATGCCATTAAAGGACGTGTAAACGTCATTAAATCTCAAATGGAATCTACAACATCTGATTATGACCGTGAGAAATTGCAAGAACGTCTTGCAAAACTTTCTGGTGGTGTGGCTATTTTGTACATTGGTGCAGCTACAGAGGTAGAAATGAAAGAGAAAAAAGATAGAGTTGATGATGCTTTGCACGCTACACGTGCAGCCGTAGCAGAGGGCATTGTACCTGGTGGCGGTGTTGCTTTGATACGTGCTATTGAGGCATTAGACAAAATCAAAGTAGAAAATGAAGACCAAATGACAGGCGTAAATATCATTCGTATTGCACTAGAAGCTCCTTTGCGTACCATTATTGCAAATGCTGGCGGAGAAGGTTCTGTGATTGTCAATAGAGTGAAAGAAGGCAAAAAAGACTTTGGTTATAATGCTAGACTAGACAAATTTGAAAATATGTTTGAAGCTGGTATAATTGACCCTACAAAAGTAACACGTTTGGCACTAGAAAACGCTGCATCTATTGCAGGACTTCTTTTGACAACTGAATGTGTGATTGCTGATGATCCAGAAGATGACAAAGGAAACCCAATGGGTGGAATGGGTGGCGGTGGAATGGGCGGAATGATGTAATATTGCGCTTTTCTTAGCTTTTTGCTAATACTTTTTACAGATAATCTCCTCCAAAAGAGGAGATTATTTTTTCATATAATATGTTATTCCACTGGTTTGCGTTAAGTTTCGTCATTACTTAAAAAATTAGCAATAATATTTGTGTCAGGATTCCAACCACCACAAAGATTACCATTGCTATGAAATACCATTTTGTGGATAATACCTGTTTGGTTAGCACTCTCCAAGGCAGCATAACTACTGGTTTCTAAAATAACTTCTAACTTATTTTGATATAAAAAATGTTCATTGTAGTAATAATAACCAACAGTGCTATACAAATACTTCCAATCTGCACGAACTTCAGAGTAGGAAGATGCTATTTCTTGCAACAGAGGTTCAATAGGTACTCGGTTCTCTTCTACCCATTTAAGAGTAGGATTAGACATATATGAATCATCTAACCTACTCAATTCACGCAAAACTACTTCTTTAATACCCAAATCCATTGCCCAAAGCAGATAAGCCTCTATATCTTCTATAGTTTGTGTACCTTTTTTAGTAAGTATGCAAGAGTTTTTGACAAATAATTTTCCTTGTAAATTTTTAATAAGTGTTTCATAATGAGTATTTTGCCAAATAGCTTCATTACGGTTGAAATACATAATGCTTTGGTTAATGGTTTGGTCAGGGTGACAACGAGATAACTCTATGCGGTCAAAACCAACAGCTTGCAAAGCAGGTATCAACTTTGGGTATTTTAAAAGTCCACTACCATTGGTATAAAGCACTTTTTCATCAAATTGGAAAACTGGTTGTATTTTTTCTAATATCTCCAAAAAACGTAATAACCAAATGGGTTCAGCTGTTGCCTCCAAACCTGATAAACTCAACCCTATATGCAAATTTTTTACCGCTAAAATAGCCTGCTCAAGTGCCGTAAAATATTGCTCATAATCCGCAATATAGTGTAATGCTGTTGGTTGGTGGTTTTCTTTTTGTTGCAATTCTTCAGAACAAAAACGGCAATGTGCATTACAAGGAACTGCATTGGCAAAAGGCGTGAATGTAAGCCCTTCTCTAAAGTTGAAAGGTTGCCCTTTTATTAGCACTGTAACGGGTTGAGACGAGTTATAAATCTCCCATTTTTGACTTCGCAAAGTTGCAAGTTCTATGTTTATTTGGGGAGTCAAGCGTATATTACGCATTAAATGAAGTGTTTCCATAAAAAGAAGTTAATTTTCTTTTAACTGCAAAGGTTAAATATAAAATTCATCATAAATGGATTTCCCTATCAAAAACCACCCAATAAGCAAGAAAACTCCACCTATAGGCGCAACTACACCCAGCAAACCTACGCCTGTGAGCGCAAGCGCATAAAGTGCGCCACAAAAAAATAAAAATCCATAAAATATAGCACAAGAGGCATAAGAAAGCCATTTTGTCTTAATATTAAACTGCAAAATACCAATCAAAAGCAACAAAAAACTATGGTAAAAATGGTATTTTGATGCAGTTTCAAAAACTTCTGCTTTTCCTATCAAAAGTAAGTGTGCTTTCAAAGCGTGTGCGCCAAAAGCTCCAATAGCCACCGCCAAAAAACCTGAAATTGAAGCTATCAACAAGGTTTTTTTCTGTGAGAAAAGCATTTTTTCAAACGGTGTTTTCACCATATTTTTGTCAGAATTTTGGAGAAATTGCGTTAATATTTTTTCTTAAATTTGAACGTGTCATCATCATCATTTCTTTTTCTTGGGACGTTTTTGATGACTTTTCTAGCAGTAGAAGCCTTGTAAACATCTTTTCCAGAAGATTTTATTTCTACTTTTGGGTCAGATTTGCTTACTTCAAGTTCTCTACCTTCCAAATCAGAGCCATTAAGAGCTTTGATTGCCGCTAATGCCTGCTCGTCATTAGGCATTGTTACGAAACCAAAACCTTTATTTTGCCTCGTAATCTTATGAATAATAATTTTTACGGATTCAACTTCTCCGTAAGGCTCAAATAATTCTTTAAGCTGATTTTCTTTTAGTTTGAAAGGCAAACTACCTACGTATATGTCCATTTTTTTGAGATGTAAGGTGTGAAATGTGAAGTGTGAGATAGAATACAATTAACGACAAAAGTTATGACAAAAAATACTTCACACCTCATTCCCAGATAGAATATTTTTGTATATGAAATCTTCTTAAAATAAAACCAATCCAAGCCACAACAACAAAAACAATTAGCAATAAATAAGGCAAAAGATTTATTCCAGAAATGCCTGCAAGGTCGTTTATTTTATATATTTTGAATAAAATCAAACAAATAAGGGCATTGAAAACTGCCATTAGACTATATGCCCAACTTTGTATTACATAAAAAAAAGCTAAACGGCTTTCTTCGTTTTCTAGCCAAAAATTACTTTTTGGCATCTTAAATTTTTGTATGGGTATTGCATTAAAATATTTTACAAATATAGTCAAAAACAAATTCATAAGTATTACAAAAGCCGCCATAGCATAAAAAAAGTGAGATTTATCCATTTTTCCAATGGCATCAATACCAAAAGCAACATCTTCTGGCACAGAATTATATACGCCTAGCACGAAAACTACAAAAACCAATATTGAAAAATTTTTCAAAAAAGTTATCATTAAATCCATAAAATATTCCTAAAAATTTGTTTTTTTATTACTTTAACGCAAATATAACAGTTTTTTTGAAATTCTGTTTAACTTTTTCACCACATAGGTACAGAAAAGACAGAGAAATACAATCAATAAACTTCGTCTTCAAAAAATTTAGTAAAATCTTTTTTAGTTTTCTCATTGACCATAGCCAAAAAATCAGCCGTTGTAATGATTTTCTTACGGAATTTTAGCTGAAAACTCTTCAAAATATCAAAAAATATTTTATCATCATTGATTTTGGTGCGCAGTTTATCCAGAAAACTTGCACCACCCATATAAATATGCCCTGTTTCAAACATATTATCATTTATATCTTTTTGACCTACTAATGGTAAAAATGATTGTACTTTACGACTCATTGTTTGTATTGTACTTTCATATGCTTTTTTTCCAGAAATCCGTTCTATAAAAAGTGCTTCAGAATAGGTAGCAAAGCCTTCGTGCATCCATACATCAGCCATATCACCCACAGAAACAGAATTTCCCCACCATTCGTGGGCTATCTCGTGAATAAGTGTACAATCATAGTTTACCTCCACACTATAATACCAATTATATTTTCTTAATGGAGATCCAATAGCTAAACAACCCTGATGTTCCATTCCTGAATAATTAGATTTTAAGACAGCAAATTTATCATTCCAAAAGGGATATTGCCCATAAATTTCTTCAAAAAAAGCTAAAAATTGCTTCGTAACAGTAAAATAATCAGTTGCTTTTTCAAGTGTTTCATCATAATAATAATAACTAATTTTGTGTTTTTTTCCTGTTACAAGGCTTGAATATTCATCTATAATTTCCTTATAATCACCTAAATAAACTGTAACATTATAATTATTAATAGGATTTTTGATAAGCCAATTATGTGTAAGGTATCCCACTTCTTTTGGAGATTTCGTGATATTTTCCAAGATACCGTTAGAAACACACTGCAAATCCTCTGGAACAGTCCAATGCACACGCATAGAATCAGGCTCATCTGTGAGGTGGTCTTTATTAGGATACCAAAGGCTTGCACCCTCATACTCACAAGAAACACCTACAAGATGCTTTCCATTGAGCGTTTGTGCCCAATTAAACCCGTGGCGTTGAAAGCCTCCAATAACAGCACTTTTAGGCTTTCCCTCATAATAAACATCTATAAAAAAAGTGCCATTTTTGATAAGTTGCGTAGGAAAATATACCCAAACTGCATCATACTCACGCACAAATTTAATAGGCTGACTTCTGAAAATAATCTTTGATAACGTCAAATTCTCATACAAATCTATCTGGATTTTGCTTGTGGTATCAGTAGTTGTAAAATGAATTTTATTATGTCCGCTGATGTACTTTTTATCAGGATTTATTTTGAGAAAAAGATTATAATAAAAAACATCAAAGCAGGTTCTTTCCGTACGTAATGCACCTCTAAGTATGCTAGAGCGTTTATTTTTGTTTGATTGTGCAGTTGCATCAAAGCAAGAGAAACACAAAAAAAGCAAGATTATTGTTATTTTTTTCATTGATATTACCTAATAATTGTCTGTTCTCTATCTGGTCCAACAGAAATGAGTTTGATAGGAGTTTGCAAGTTTTCCTCCAAAAAATCAATATAATCCGCAAATTCTGTGGGAATTTCGTTGATGTTTTTGAGTGCTGTAAGTGGTGTATTCCAACCTTTAAAAGTTTTATAAATTGGCATAATAGTTGTATTTTGAAGACTATGAGGCATTTTTTCTGTTATTGTGCCATCTTCTAGCTGATAATGTGTACAAACTTTTATTTCTTCAAAATCATCAAGAACATCTGCTTTCATCATAAAAAGTTGCGTTACACCATTAAGCATAATAGCATATTTTAGGGCAGGCAAATCAAGCCAACCGCAACGTCTTTGCCTGCCTGTTGTTGCGCCCACTTCTCTACCAATAGTGCGTATCTTCTCACCTGTGGCATCTTCTAGTTCTGTTGGAAATGCTCCTGCGCCTACACGAGTGCAATATGCTTTAAAAATTCCAAAAACATCTTTGATTTTGTTGGGTGCAATTCCTAAACCTGTACAAGCACCTGCGGCAGTCGTGCTAGAACTTGTAACAAATGGATATGATCCAAAATCAATATCTAATAAAGTGCCTTGTGCGCCTTCTGCAAGAATATTTTTACCTTCTGTGAGTGCATCATTGAGCATATACTCACTATCTACCAAATTAAAAGTTTTCAAAAATGCAATAGCTTGCCAAAATTCTGCTTCTAATGCCACCAAATCATAGTTTTTAGTGTAATCATAAGCCAAAAAACTTATCATTGAAAGATGTTTTTGTTTAAGATTTTCGTACTTTTCAGAAAAATCATTTTCCAAAATATCTGCCACACGCAAGCCGTTACGGGCTATTTTGTCTGTATAAGTCGGAGAAATCCCTTTGAGTGTTGAGCCAATTTTATCTTTGCCTTTTGCATTTTCTTGCGCTGCATCTAAAAGTCGGTGTGTTGGCAAAATCAGTTGTGCTTTTTTGGAGATAAACAAGTTTTGGGAGAAATTGATGTTATATTTTTGTAGATTTTCAATTTCTTTTTTGAAGATAATAGCATCTAAGACAACACCGTTTCCTATAATATTTTGCACATCATTTCTGAAAATCCCAGAAGGAATTTGATGTAAAACATGTTTATTTCCTTCAAATTCTAGCGTGTGTCCAGCATTTGGTCCGCCTTGAAAACGTGCAACTACTTGATAATGATTAGCTAAAAAATCAACGACTTTTCCTTTTCCCTCATCTCCCCATTGCAAGCCTAATAAAACATCAATATTTTTCATAAATAATTGTGAATTGTAAATTGTGAATGAATTTGTTACCGTACCCTATTTAAAACATCCTTGGTTTGTGTCCCCACAAACCAACAACTAGGTAGTACAATGACCACTTTATTTACGACAAAAAAATACATTATTTGACGTAATTCTTGGTTTGTGGGGACACAAACCAAGGAAGAAAAAAATCAGTATTCTTTCTCAAATTAAAAGAAAAAATACTGATAAAATTATTTTAAACGTAATTATTTCAAGGAAGTGTTCGCTTAGAGCAAACACTTTCTTTAGCTACCTAACGCTTCTGCGCCACCCACAATTTCCAAAATTTCTTTTGTAATTGCTGCTTGACGGCTGCGGTTGTAGGTTAATTTTAGTTGTTTTAGTAGTTCTCCCGCATTTTCTGTGGCTTTATCCATTGCGCTCATACGTGCGCCTTGTTCTGATGCGTTTGACTCCAAAACCGCCTTAAACATACGAATTTTGAGAGATTTTGGCAAAAGTTCTAACATTATTTCTTCTGGTGAAGGCTCAAGCACATAATCAATAGCCACAACGTCTTTCTTTACAAGTTGTTCAGCTATTTTTGCTTTTGCGTCAGCCTTAGTGTCTATTTTAGGCGCATTTTTATCTTCAATAATTGGCAAAAGTTGGTCTTTGCAAAGAATTTGTGTTGCTACGTTCTTAAATTCATTATAAACGAGTTCTACTTTGTCATATTGTTTTTCTGCAAAAGCATTCATAACAAACTCTGCAGCCTCTTTTACTGCACCAAAACTTAAACGAGTAAAAATAGTAGAAAATTCTTGTCCAACCATTGGAAACTTACGTTTTTGGAAATATTCCAAGCCTTTTTTCCCAATAGCAAGCAAATGAACATTACCTTTTGCGTGTTGTGGGGCATATTCATTAGCAACAAGATTAAGGATATATTTTGTTACAGACGAGTTGAAACCGCCACAAAGTCCTCTATCAGAAGTAGTTATGACAAGTAAAATTTTCTCTGGAGTACGTTTTTCTAGGTAAGGGCTTGTTACTTCTCCTGCGTTTTCAGAAAGATTGCCCAAAATATCATTCAAAGACTTAGCATAAGGGCGCATTTGTGTAATAGCATCTTGCGCTCTGCGTAATTTGGCAGCCGCAACCATTTTCATTGCTTTGGTGATTTGTTGCGTAGAAGCCACAGAGGTTATTCTATTGCGTATTTCTTTTAATGAAGCCATAAGATAATTGTGAATTTTTAATTGTGAATTGTGAATGAATACAGTATAGTTGCTTCAATTCACTTATCTTCAAAATGTCGTTAAAATATTGTTTAGATATTTATTTTGTCGCAAATGTAGTAATTTTTTCATAAAAAAACAGACAAAATAAAAATATATTTTGCCTGTTTTTATCAAGAATGTAACGGAATTGTATTTTCTGTAATGGGTAATTGATAATTTGTAATTGGACGGTTATTTTTTACAAAAATATTCCGCCCATATTCATACATAGGCACACGTATTATTTTATTTGATTCCACCAAATCAAGCATACCATAACCTTTGCTAGTATATGTGCCAAGCCCAAAATTAAGGACAAACTCTTGCACTTCTGCATCAGCAAAAAGTGTAAAAGGAAGCGTATAACCACGAATTTCGTAGTTTAAGTTATCTTCATAGACGTTATAAATACGTGCAAATTTTTTATCATTTGTTTTTATTTTGTTGAGATAATCAAGGTCTGGCGCAAACTGAAATTTGTAAAAATTAGCAATCTTTTCAGCTGTATATAAGCCTGATTTTTCCATACGTTGCATAGTGCTTTCATACAAAAAATCTGAAAAAATATCTTCTGTTGGGGAAATAAATTTTTTAGAAAAACTATCTTCTAACTTGCTCGTAAACAACACAATAGGAGAAATACATAAGTATTTTGTGGCAGTTTCCATTAATGGGAATTCCTCTTTTTCTACAGATTCTGGCACAAGTTCTAGTTCTCCAATTTGCACAGAAGGCATTTTGAAAATTTCATCTAATAAAAATTGTATAAAAGCATCATTATAAGAAGAAAAAACAATGGTAATTCTAGAAGAGTAAAAGTGTAAACCCTTCTTGCTGATGCGTGTTTGCCCTTTTAGTCCAGAAAAATTATAATCAAGATTTTCTTCAAAATCATTTTTCTCTTTCTTTAAAATATTCAAAACTAACTCATCAACCAAATATTGATGATGAAACGGCACCATTGCACCCTTATTTATCAAAGAAAAAATTATTCGTACTCGCATTTAGATAGAAAAAGTTAAAAAAGTTAAAAACAGCTGAAAAAATATGTATCTCACAATACACACTTTTCTAACTAAAAGTTTGTTTGTTTGTTTGAAAAGTAAAATAAAAAAGAATTCTACTAAGCAGTTTATTTTATTACATAAAATATTGATAATCAATATTTTAATATAATAAAATTCCAATAAAAAAGCTGTTTTATTTTTTCCTAAAAATAAAACATTTCACAAAAATTTGTTATAATCACTAAAATTTCGTTTTTTTAGCGTTTATTAAAAATGCTTATCTTAAAATTACATAACTTTACCAAAACATAAATTCGTAATTACATTGAATATTTCTGACCTTTTTAGAAGAAAATCTATTGCGCAAATTCAAAAAGACGTAACAGATGGTACAGGCGACCACGCACAAAGCCTAGAAAAAAACCTCCAATTTAGAGATTTGCTAGCAATGGGCATAGCTGCTGTTGTAGGCGCAGGAATTTTTGGCACAATTGGCGAGGCAAGCTATAATGGAGGTCCTGCGGTTGTTTTTTTATTTATTTTTACGGCTTTTGCCTGCATTTTTTCAGCTTTTTGTTATGCAGAGTTTGCCTCTACCATTCCTGTAAGTGGAAGTGCTTATACGTACGCCTACACTACTTTTGGTGAGCTTGTAGCTTGGATTATTGGCTGGGCATTGGTAATGGAATATGCCATTGGCAACATAGCCATAGCCATTTCTTGGTCTGATTATGTTACGGGATTTTTGCGGGGCGTGAATATACATTTGCCTGCAAATCTCACAATGGATTATCTTACAGCATCAGAAGGCTATGCAGAAGTTCAAAAAATTCTTTCAGAAGGCAAAACTATCAAGGATTTATCAGCAAGACAACAAGAATTTTACCTTGCGTGGACAAATGCAACAGAGGTTTTTGGCACTAAAATCATTGTTGATATTCCTGCTTTTATTATTGTCGTTCTGATTACAATGCTTGTTTATGTAGGTATCAAAGAATCTAAAAATGTCAGTAACTTTTTGGTTATCTTAAAGTTAGCAGTTATTTTACTTTTCATTGTAGTGGGAATTTTTTATGTAAACCCTGCTAATTGGAGTCCGTTTGCGCCCAACGGTATAAAAGGCGTTTTGAGCGGTGTGGGTGCGGTTTTCTTTGCTTATATTGGTTTTGACGCTATTTCTACGACTGCGGAAGAGTGCAAAAATCCGCAAAAAGATTTACCAAAAGCTATGATGTGGGTCGTGATTTTGTGTACTATTTTGTATGTAGCTATTGCGCTTGTGCTTACAGGAATGGTTTCTTACAAAATGCTTGCTGTTGGTGACCCTTTGGCATTTGTTTTTGAGCAGGTAAATGTAAATAATTCTAAGTTTTTGGATATTATAGGCGGAATTATTGCCGTAAGTGTTATTTTTGCTATGACAAGCGTGATTTTGGTCTTTCAATTAGGGCAACCTCGCATTTGGATGGCTATGAGTCGTGATGGACTTTTACCCAAAATCTTTGCTCGTATTCACCCAAAATACCTTACGCCTTCATTTTCTACCATTGTTACAGGCGTTTTGGTGGCTGTTCCTAGTCTTTTCCTTAATCTAAAACAAGTTACAGAACTTACAAGTATTGGTACTTTATTTGCCTTTGCGGTGGTTTGTGGTGGTGTTTTGCTAATGAACCAAAATAAAAATCATACCGCAGGACGTTTTAGAGTGCCTTATTATAATGGTGCTTACTTTGTGCCTGCGTTGCTAGTTATTGTAACTATTATTTTTTATTTTGCTGGTGAAAATGGAAAAGCAGCAAACGAACCTAATATGTTAGTAAATTTCTTTGCTTACAATCCCACAAATGAGGCTAAAAATCTCTTTCAAATTATTTTTACAGAAAGCAAAACTAAAACTTTTTGGGATATTCGTTTCTTAATGTTTACAACTGTTTTGCTGATAATGTTGTATCTTTCTATTAAAAAACAACTTTCTGCTATTCCTGTCGTTGGTCTTTTGGTAAATGTTTATTTGATGTCTGAAATCAAACAAGAAAACTGGAAATGGTTTTTGGGTGCAATGGCATTTGGTTTGGTGATTTATTTCTTATATGGATTTAAAAAGAGTAAATTGAACACAAAATAATTGTTTGATGTTGTGTGAGTATATTTGTGGGTATGTTGCTGTAAGTGTATTTGTAGATACGTCACCGTAGTGCGTATCCACGTAGAGCAACACGAAAGTAAACAAAATATAACAGTTTAATGTGGAATAAATACATTGTTTGACGTGAATACGCACTGCGGTGCGTATCTACAAAGTAAATTCACAATTCACAATTCAAAAAAAATGCAAATTTCATCAATTTTTAAATTATTCAAGCGTGGCACACAACACGGTATCAGTTTTCTTAACGGTGCTGTTGGGGATAGCCTGAAAAATACGCCACTAGATATTTCTTTGTGCTTTTATGAAGATGATAATTGTGTTACTTTAAATAAAAATTTGCCTGTTAATTATTTCAAAAATAATCAAAAGCATCAAAAAAATAATCCTGAAAAAATATTTCACCCAAAAATCTGCATACTTATTCACGGACTAGTAAATAACGAGCATATTTGGAATTTTTCTGGAAATGAAGGCAACTACGGTACTTTTTTAGAAAAAGATTTGAATTATACACCTTTTTATGTCCGTTATAATACTGGTCTTCATATTTCTGATAATGGCAAAGAATTTTCAGTACTTATACAGTCTTTGTGTGATAATTATCCTATTGAAATTTCTGAAATAACTATCATAGCGCATAGTATGGGTGGTTTGGTAACGCATAGTGCGTGCCATTATGCACTTACAAATACTGTAAAAACCACCCCTAGCCCCTCCTTTCAAGGAGAGGAACAAACTCCCCTCCTTCCTAAGGAGGGGCTGGGGGTGGTTACTAGTTGGACTGAAAAGGTAAAAAATATTTTCTTGCTAGGAACGCCACATTTGGGGTCTTTTTTAGAAAAATTTGCTAATGTAACCACTTCTATTTTGGCAAAAGTACCTAATTGGCAAACACGTCTAGTAGGAAAAGTGCTTAATTGGCGCAGTGAAGGCATTAAAGACTTGCGTTTTGGTTATGTGAGTGAAGAAAATTGGAAAGACCAAAATACAGATGAATTTTTATCAAATAATAGAATGGAAATAAAAGCCCTTGATAATGCGCATTATCACGTTATTTCTGGGTTATTGGGCAAAGATGAAAAAAGCTGGCTTACGGTACTTTTTGGGGATATTCTTGTTCACGAAAAAAGTGCTTTTGCAGATAATGAAAAAACACCTTTTCACATCAAAAATCAGCATACTTTCCCAAACACCAATCATTTTGCGCTAACTTCTTCCCAAAAAGTATATGACA
>JAYVHJ010000339.1:0-2920 GCA_043771315.1 Raineyaceae bacterium | reverse complement strand
TTGAAAATATACCAAATAATTACAATGATGGCAATCTGGCGTGGTTTTATCAAGATTTATCTTCTTTCATTGAAGTCACAGAAATGAGTGTTGCACCTCCCTCAACGGCTGGCTTACATTTTGTTGATGACGTATTCAGAAAGCTCGTAGAAACTAATTCAGAAGTTCCAAATAGTTATTATTCAGAGTTTTTTGGGCGTGTTGCTAATGGTTATACTGGAAACGGTCCAGGTGCAAGGACTGTTTTGGCTAACGGTTTTGAGATTAGAAAATTATTACCTAATCCTTTGCGTTTGACTTTCAAAGAAACTTTTGATGCTTTGAATGCTATTTTTAATCTTGGAATAGGCATTGAAA
Source organism: Raineyaceae bacterium (assembly GCA_043771315.1). Taxonomy (GTDB): domain Bacteria; phylum Bacteroidota; class Bacteroidia; order Cytophagales; family Thermonemataceae; genus JANYGM01. The sequence continues at coordinate 2,563 of JAYVHJ010000339.1, read as the reverse complement.
ATGTGGCAGGCACAAAGCGTATTAGAATTGAAAAGAAGGAATATTTTTATAAAAACGGAGTTTCTTTGCACATTCCTAACGTAAATAATTTACGTACTACTGTGGCAGATGCTTACTATTTTAATCAAATAAAAGTAGGTTACGAAAAGTATGAAAATGATGGTTTGAATGGACTTGATGATTTTCTTTCAAAAAGAGAGTATGCAAATTCAGTAAAAAGTATCAAAAGTTCTTTAGAAATTACGTCTAAATTCATTGCTAGTGGCTACGCAATAGAAACTACACGCAGAACGCCTATCTCCACAAAAGAATGGAAATATGATAATGATACTTTTGTTATTTGCCTTAATAATACTTTTACTGCAGCAGAAAAAAACGAGAATTTCCAAAATTTAACAGACCTAGTGCAAGGAATTACGGCTTATAACTTGAGAATTGCACCCAACAGGAACTTATTAAGATGGCGCAACTGGATTTCTCCTTCAACGCTCAAAAATGCTGATAAAACATTGAAATTTACTGCAGGTGATGGGAATTACAAGGCAAAAAGTTCAATGATAAATACTGCTTATGATACTGCTTATTTTGGTGGAAATCCTTTGCAGGAAAATCAAAATATAGTTTTAAGCAATAATGATGCACTTTTTGTGCCTGAATATTACGACTTTGAAGCTCCTTTGTCTTGGCAAGAGTTGCTACAAATCAAAGAAAATCCGACTTTGTGTATTTCATTTGACCAAGGCGCAGGCACTCCAACACTCAAAGGCTCACCAATAGACATCACGCTTGACACTCAAAAAGGTAAAGCGAAATTCAAACTTTTAAGAAAATAATATTATGCTAAATTTTGATTTGACACTGGAAGGCTATGTTGCTAAAATCCAAAATATTGTAGGATTACCAAGTACATCTTTCACTTATACTTTTACGGTGAAAATAACTGCAATAAGTACAGGAAATATTACTTATGTTAGAAACCTTACGCTTGCAGATTTCCCAAAAACATTTCCATTATCAAGAGGCAGTTTTGATGTGGAATTGCAATTACTGTATGAGTATGGAAATAAAATAGAAGAAGTAAGTTTGGCAGGTATTGGAAGTTTTTTTGTTGGTTTAACTTTAGCAGAAAGTCAAGCAGGAAATTTTCCTTTACTTCCCAATACTTGGTCTTCTTTCCCAAATGATTATTATCCAACAGCATCTACTGGTGATATGATTACCATTCTTGATGCTTTTGGGAATGAATTAGGCACATATGCTTTGAGTTTTGCACAATATAGGTATTCTACTAGCATACAAGAGCTTTATTTTAGTGGCACTATTCCCATAGGAGTTCCCACAAATATACGAAGGGCATTTTCCAGTTTTCCAGTTGTGTATCCAGTTTCAGAATCAGCTGTCAGCAACGTAACAGTAGTAGATAATACGCTTTATCCTCGTTATGAACCTGTTATCAATATTTCTCCTGCAAACTCTCCACGTTTTGTGGTGAAAGAAAGGAATGGTTGTTGTGAAATGAAAAATCCCAATAATATGCTTTTTGCAGAGTTTTTTGACAGAGATAGTGCTTATTTTTATGGTTACAAGCAGAAATACAACGAATGTGATGAGATAATGATAATGTTTAAGTCCAATTATCTATCTCATAAGTTGCAAATTTGGAAAAATAATGAGTTACTAGATACCATAAATTGCACAGAAAGAACACTACAAGCTCCAATGCAACCTCTTGCCCAAGGCGTGAAGTTTTTTGAAACGAAAATTCATTGGAAAGGTTTTGGATGTGGTTGTTATCAATTCAAAATCATAGGAAAAGACAGAGAAAGTGCGGTTGGTGAGCTTTTCCCTACAATTCCTGATAGTTTTGTAGCTATTTCAGAACCTATCCAAGTGGGGCATTTTGAGAAAGATTTTGTGTTGATAGAATATACCAATAACACTAATAATTATCATTTGTTGTACTCTGAAAATCCTGCATTTGATAAATTAAAGCATATTTTGAGAGTTGAAGGCTGGTTTGGATTTGAGGCGGAGATTGAAATTGACAATGAAGTTTATAGAACTGCAGCAGGGAAAGTGGAGAAATTGTATGAAAGTCTGGCTAAAAAACTGAATTTTCGCACAGGAAGACTACCAAATTATATGCACGAGAAGTTAATAATTGCCTTCTCACACGACGAAGTGATAATCAATGGCGTGAATGTTACGGCTGATGGCAAATACAACACAAAAAACGAAAAGAATAAACTTCAACTAAGAACAGGCGAAATTCAGCTTACTGATAATTCATTTTTCTTTGAGAACGAGCCATAAAAAATCTGCAAAAAATTTCAAAATAAAAGCACCAATAATCAAAATAATTGTTTAGATTTGTGCTTGAATTTTATTCTTTTTGGTGGGGGGTGGTTCCCGCATCAAAATTCTTTTTTACGAAGGAAAACGCTTGCATTTAATTATGTAAGCGTTTTCTGATTTTATCTAGCAAAAGATTTTTTGGATTTTAGGTTTTCTGCAGGCACAACGGCTTCACTAACAGGAATTAGCTGATGTCCACAATTATAAC
>JAYVHJ010000338.1:0-2728 GCA_043771315.1 Raineyaceae bacterium | reverse complement strand
CTCTGCTAGGAAATAAACTAGCTTTTTCTCCATCATACGTAATGTAATTCACCTCATCTTTACGTGTTTCAGTAACGAGATTAGACACTAATATTTTACCTGTTTCTGTAGAAATCAAATCATATTGCATATAAAAAGTAACGGTTTTTGTACCAGAATACTCATTATAATTGGTTTCTCTGTATCTTGGTACATTGACAATCAAACCGCTGATTTGCTCACGTGTTTTCTCAAAATACCTATTAAAACCAACTTTACTTTCTTTGTTGATGCGTCCTTTTTGCACCTTTATATCCACAATTTTACTTACTAAAATAGCTTTTACACCCAAAAGCTCACCCAAACGCACTGCTGTACCTTCTTTTATTGCACCAGAAAGTCCAAGTTTTTGTTCTTCTAGAATACGCTCCATATTATCTCTATCTACAATCTCTAAAAAGGGACTTTTGGCAGCTAAAAGCTCTTGGGTGATGCCTGCTTGCACTTTTTCCAAAATCTCATCATCATAATTAGTAAAAGTACGGTTTAGTTGAATAGGCAAAACGGAGATAGTCAAAGTGGCATCTTTGCGTGCTTTTTCACGCAAACGTCCAACTTCTTTGTAAGTTGGCTCATTTTGATAAACCTTGTCAAAAGTATTGTAAGCAAGTTTATACTCTTTATTTTGGAGGTAATTTTGCCCACGTCTGTAATCTGGCTCGTTTACAGTAGAAGATTTTAGGGTTTTTACGTCTTTGTAAGAAGGCTCAATCCTAATAATCTCGTCAAAAGATTGGTTGGCAGCATCAAAATTGTCTGCTGTGAGTTCATCTTGCCCTTTGTTGTACATATAAGAGAGATATTTTTCTTTTGAATCTGAAAAATATTGCTCATAATGGCTAGGAATTGACAATTTGATATTATGCGTTTTTACTTTTTCAGCAAATTTTTGGGCATCTAAAAAAGAATTGATGGCAAGTTTGTGATTTTGAGTATTATTTCCTTTGAAAACATTTCCTAGAAGATTATCCAATAAAACCTGTCCTGTACGCTTCAAACCTATTTTTGCAGCAACATTTTCGTTGTTGCGGTTGAGCGCATCTAAATACATTTCAGCGGCTTCCTCGTGTAAGCCTCCTTTTTCTAGTTCTTGTGCTTTTTTGAAAACTCTTTTTGAGCCTGAACAAGAAACTAATACATTGAAAATCAATAAAATAATAATTGAGATGTAAACATTTTTCATAAAAATATATTCATAAAAGATAAAAGTAAGTTACTAATTTTTGGTAATTTTGTTTTTAGAGAAATTTTTGTGCCAAACTTTCCATTTAACCCAAAAATTCTTCAAAAATATTATTACTATTTTGTTTTATCAAAGTTTCACCTACCACTGCCTCACGCACAATAGCCCCATATATATGAGGGAAAATATCATAAGCATTTGCCTCATATTTGAGGGTGGCATCAGCCAAATTCTCTTCCTTAATATGCAAAACAAGCATTTCAGGCTGATTTTTGAAATAATTATTAGCAGTTTTTGCGACTTGAATGGCAGTAGAACAGTGAATAAAACCCTCCAAAGCAAGACTTTCTGTAGCATAATAAGGCTGATTTTTAGCTATTTCCCATTCTTTGGGTGTAATTAGATGATAAACCATTTTTTGATTTGAGTTATGTAGATTTATTACGCAAAATTGCATATTTTTTTTGATAAAAGTTTTAAAAATTTGTTATATTTGCAAACACTTATCAACGTAATTGATGCAATGATAGAAAAATTGGATAAAAAATCAGACAAACAAACAGAAGTAAGGCAAATACTGACGGCTTACTTGGAAAGTCGTGCCTTGCGCAAAACCCCTGAAAGGTTTGCTATTTTGGAAGAAATTTATTCAAGAAAAGACCATTTTGATGTAGAAGAACTCTATATCAGTATGAAAAATAAAAACTATCGTGTCAGCAGAGCAACCGTTTACAACACTTTGGATATTTTGGTAGAATGCGACCTTGTTACCAAACACCAATTTGGTACACAACAAGCAAGGTATGAAAAATCTTTTGGATTTAAGCAACACGACCATCTGATTTGCTTAGAGTGCCACAAAGTGTTAGAATTTTGTGACCCACGCCTCCAACAAACACAAGATATGGTTGCTAGTTTGCTCAAATTCAATATTTTACATCATTCTCTTATTTTGTATGGAAATTGTCAAGATGAGCATTGTGAAGGAAAAACTTTAATTAGAAAGGAGTAACTAGGTACGAAGTTAGAAGTACGAATTTAAAACTTTGATTATTAAGTTATTGTAAAAACTAAAAAAAACAGGTTATTTAATTTTCACTGCTTATTTAAAATATTTTGTGTGGTTATAAAATATTTTAATAATTTCACCGTTATTTGTTGGAATAGCAAAGAAAAAAGCAAAAAAATAAAACAACAGAAAAAATAATTATTCAATTTAAAAACTTATAATTTTATGGCAGATAGAAATGGAGAATCTCGTAAATGGCTCACTATCAACACCGCAATATTTGGTGGTGCGTCTATTACATTGGCAATATTAGGCATAACCAAAATGATTGCAAGTTTTGTTAGCGGTCACGTAGCAATGCCACTTGTTGGTGCAGTGCTTGGTTTGGGCTTATTTGGTTGGTTTGGTGCAAAAAACTTTATGGAAGCCTGGAAAGCGCACTCAAATACAGATTATGGGCAAGCAATGACCAAAGGAATTACGGCTTGGGCAGCTAC
>JAYVHJ010000337.1:0-4291 GCA_043771315.1 Raineyaceae bacterium | reverse complement strand
TCCAATAATATTGGAGAAAGGGAAGAATTAAACAATATCTCTTCATCAATAATTTTACCAATAGTGTGTTGCCAGCCCTCATAATTTTCGTTGAGCCAGCCATAAAACGAGGCAGTATTATTATTGATTTTAAACGTAATTGCCTCTATTTCAGCCTGAATAGGCAGTATTTGAAGGTTTTTTCTTTCTGTTTCTCTTTCAAACTGCATATTTTTGTCTTTCTCTTCTGCAATTTGTTCATTTTGAGTATTTTGTATTTTATTTTGAAGATTTTTTATTTCATTTTCAAAATCAGTTTTCTGTTTTTCTAAGTTTAAAAGTACCTTCTTTTTACTTTCAATTTCTTGCTCAAAATACCTTTGATGCAAGATTTCAGTCTTTTTGTTGGCTAAATTAGAAATTGTAGTTTTTGTATCATCAAAAGCAGATATAGCATCTTCTAAAAGCATTTTATTTTCTTCTCCAATTTGCTTTATTTGCTCAAAAAATTTGGTGTTTATATCCTCCTTAAAACGTAAAAAATCTTCTTGTATAGCATTTTTTTGCTCTTTTTTGATATTCTGAAAACTATTTTTTTGATTTTCATTTTCCTTCAACAACGCCTCAAAACGCACTTTTATATCAGAAAAATTGCTTTCAAGTAAGTTTTTTTGATTTTTAAAATTTTCTTGCTGACTAAGTAGCGTATTTTTGTTTTTAGCTTTTTCTATTATGCCATTGATATTGAGGTTATTATAATAAATTTCTTTCTCCAAAATGCCTATTTTAACCAAATCCTGCTTTTCTCTTTCCTCAAAAATATTGATAAGTTCATCAAGTTGTTTACTTAAAATATTGCTTTTATGTACTTCTAAGACATTTTTTTCTTCTAAAATTGGTTGTTCTATCTTGATACTTTCAATTTTTTTAGTGAGGATTTCAACAAGTTGTAGCTGCTGTTTTTCCAAAAATAGCAATTCTGTGTGCATTTTGGCTATTTGTATAGCTTGTTTTTGGGTAAGCATTTCACCATTTTTGTCTTTCTGATTCCACTTCAAAATGTCATCATATTGTGCCTTAAAAGTCTGTAATTTTTTTGCATAAATGTCCAAACGTATGCTTACATCTTCGTCATTCAAAGATTTTATAATGGTTTCTTTGATAAATTCTGCTTTGAGTTCTGCATTCAAAAACACATTTTGGATAGTTCTGGGTATGTTTTGGTATTGTTTACTTTCCAAAAAAGCATATTTCCTAAACTCTTTTTTGCCTTCACTATTGCCATACAAAATATCTCTGTAAAGTTCGTACCTATCAATTTTATTGCTAGAAATAACATTATTTTTGCTAAACTGTTCTTTGATTTTCTCCCAGTTTTCGTAGGCTTTCATACCCGCATTTGCACCTACATTGGCAGTTTTATTGGTGTTTTCAACTTGATGTAAGAAATATTCTTTTTTGTAACTTCCATCAAAAAACCTAAAACATATTTTTCCTGTATTTTTATAGCACAAAATACAAAAATGCCCTGTTTCTTTGGCTACTTCATAAATAATGTACGAATTATCATACGGAAAATAATGCTCATAAAAGCTCTTCTGACCTGTTTTTATGCCTAATTTCTGTGTATCAGCGTTATAAAAAAACAAAATAGCCCTTAATAGCGTGCTTTTGCCCACGCCTTGCGTACCTATAAAGTGTGTATTTCCGCCCAGCATTACCTCGCTATAGGCAACACTCGCACTATTGATTAAAACAATTTTATTAAGATATCTCATTGATTTACAAAGTTTTATAAGTGTTTTGGTATTTTTAATACTGTCGCTTGGCTCTAGCCAAGTGACGACTATCTTGTAGGCTTCTAGCCTACGAACTATTTTATGTACTGCTCAACCATAAAATTTTCATCTACAACAACGGCTAGAAGCCGTTTTATAGTCGTCACTTGGCTAGAGCCAAGCGACAGGAAGCTCATAATTCATAACTCATAATTCTTTTGCCATTTCGTCAGGAATATTAATACTCAAAACCAACTGTTCTATGTATTTAAAAGCTGCTACCACCTTATATTGGTTGTTTATGACGTTTTCCAGTTCCACAAAACCCTCTTTTTCAAGCGTTTTGGTAAGTTCATTTATTTTATCTTCATAGCTTTTTGTGTCTGTACTATTATATTTTTTAAGATTATCTAATTTGTCCTTCAAACCTATGTCCAAGTGTATTTTAGTAACAATTTCACGTGGATAAAAACGGTAACCACTCGTAAAATTATCATCATAAGCCTTCAAAAAATCAATAAAATCTATCCATTTTTCAGCCGTTGCCATTTTATTTTCAATATTAATTTTGGCTTCTTTCCTAGAAAAATAAAAATACTCATTGCCACGTTCCAGCACAAAATTTATGCCCTCAAAATACTCTTTAAGCGTGTTTTCATTATTATTGATGATGTCATATAAGTTACGAGTATGCTCATCTATACTGTCAGAACAGATAAAATTTGCTCTGCTAAGTGTTTCAAAAATTTCACTTGTTTTTTCTGGTAAATTCATTTTTTGATTTTTTATCAATACTTTGTATTCATTCACAACTCATAACTATTTCGGATAAACCAACGCAAATTCCACCTCATCAATGGTTTTGAAAGTATCCGTAATTACAAATTCTTGTTCATAAGTAGAAACTAATCTACAAAAAATAGTCATTCTTTCTCCAAAGTCAAGGTTTTGCGTAAAATCATAAAGGCGCACAAAATCAAATAAATTATTGCCAGAAACCATAAAACCACGTTTTACTTCTTCCAAATCCAAAAAATATGCGTTTTCTACTTCCGTTTGCAGATATTCATTATTGATACTTTGGGCTATTTTTTTATGTGGTTTTGTTTTATTTCTGAATTTTTTGGCAATTTTTTCAGTCAAATCTCGTCCTTCATCAGTTTGAAGATAACTAAGCGAGATTTTTGTTGTAAAAACTGGTCTAGGATAGAAAAAAAAAGCATTTTGTTGTTCCAAAACAGCTTGAAAATTAGTTTTAGATTTGAGCTCAAACTGGTCTTTCAAGTATTTTACTTGTTTTATTTTTTCTATAAGTTGCGTCTTATATTTAGTTTGGTTTATATACTCAATGATTTGATTTTGGGTTTCAGAAATATTATGCCTTGCATCTATGAGCTGCAAACGCAGTTTATTAACAATTTGCTCAAGTTCTACATCAAGTGCATTACTAAAAAATATTCTATCTTCTTCTGTAATAAGGTTGTCAGTTTTCTCTATTAAGGTCTTGATTTGTACTCTTTTATCATCAAAATCCTCTAATTTAGTGAGTTTTATCTTATAATTTGTTTCTGTTTTGAAGGTATTTTCAATATTTCTATTGAGGTCAATAATGCTTCTATTGATAATACGGGCTATTTCTTGCAAAGCAGACTTAATTTTGCGCAGATAAGTTTGTCTTTTTTCTTCTTGATTTTCTGAAAGATAATAAATGATACTTTCTTTAATTTTACCTATTGTGTCCGTAATAAAGGCAGTACTAATTTGCTCATTTACCTCCAAAATAAGCTCAAAAAATTTGAGGTATTTCTCGTCTATTTCTATATGAACACCATTTTTTATAATAATTTCTTGTTCAATCAATTTATCAACTTTTGTAGCATCATTCAAAAGTGTAGTAGCCATTTCATACTTATAAGAAAAAGAATTACGTTTTTCAAACATTTCAGAAAGCAGGTCTTGCGCCCCGTTGAGCGTTTTTAGCATTTCCTTAATGTTTTTGAATAAAGTCATATTTGAGGTGTGAGTTTAATACATTGACATAACTACATTGATAAGCTATTTTTGGTAAGATTTTCGTGGTTTGTGTCCCCACCACTTCCATTAAGTTAAGGTAAAAAATTAGGTTATGAAACAGTTGTTTTATGATAAATAGTTGTTTCATAATTTTTTTGACGTAGTATTGCCATTTCTTTTTTCATAAACATTTTTTTGTAAATAATTTGTACTCAAAACTTAGAAAAATTCTATTTTTTATATGGCTCTTTTATAATTGTATTCAGTACTATTTCGCTCTCGTTTTCCAATTTTGTCAGCACCTCGTGGCGGTTTTTTATCACAAACCACTATTTTATTAATTAAGTCAGACAAAGCACCTTTTTCACAAGTAAAAAGAGCTACAAAATGATATTTTAGCGTTCCCAAAGCAATATTTCTATTCACTTTATAGCCATTATTTTTTTCTTCTTATTCTTTGAAGGTATTTTTTTCTTCTTTTTATTGATTTTTGAAAGTTCTTGTATAGCAGCTAACTAGCT
>JAYVHJ010000336.1:0-5646 GCA_043771315.1 Raineyaceae bacterium | reverse complement strand
TATTATGGAAAATAGGCGGGACAATTCAGTGTATTAAAATAAATTATAAAATAAAAAGCATATATACTTTTTAAGATTGAAAACTGTCCATAGTATTGTTATATTAGAGTTATTAAAAATAACAACATTATTCGCACTAGAGAAGTCATAAACAGTTGCTGGAATACCATTGACGTAATTAATAGTATACTCCAAAACAGCATTACTAGCATTTAATAACCTGCCACCAAAAGAAGCAGCAGGCATACCATTAGCAGTAGCTATAATTAGCCTTCTACTTGTAGGAGTTATAGGAAAACCACCTAATTGATTAGTAAGCGTTTTTGATGAGGTAATAGAAATAGCATAGTTTCCAAACATTGCTATATTACCTCCTCCAGCAAAATCTAATACTGTAACATCACCTACAATAGCACCAGTCCCATTAGGACTCTTTGAGAAACTCATTACATTAGTTGGATGTTGATTTTGCACTGTGATAGGAGTAGTACCATTACCTAACGACCAGAAAGAGCTTCCATTAGGCATTGTAAAACTACCTGCATTAACAATATTGCCAGTAAAATTATAAGTAGCATTATTAGCACCTGTTTTTATAAATATACCTCCATTTGCAATATTCAAATCTTTAAAAGTAGAAGTGGCAGCACTACTGCTGCTTTGGTCATCAAAAGTACCTGCAATATTGGTGGAAATACCCGTTCCTGTTACATTCAAACTATTAAAAGCATTAAGCGTACCACCACTATTGATAGTAAGTTGTGTTATTGATGATACTGATGAGTTGAGTGTTACTATATGGCTAATAAAAACTCTTGCTAATGGATCTGCTGAAGGATTACATGAGCAATCAGCACCACCATTTGTATTGGACCAATTAGTAGATATATTCCAACTGGTATTTCCAATAGTATAATAATCATTACTTGCAAGAGGCGTAAAGACTGTAAAACGGTTATCACTTCCAGAAATAGCAGGAATACCTACACTGGTATAGTTGGGAGTAGCAACGGTTGTTCCAAATGTTGCCCAAGCAGCTCCAGCATTACTCGTATGAATGACAGAAGTAGCATTAGGTGCAGTGCCTACATTCTGGAATTGGGCTTGTCCTAATGCCCCTGATGCACCAATTACCCACATACCAGCAGCTATATTTGTACCTGCAACAGTAGGCGCAGGCGCACCACCTACAAAACGTACACTTGTAGGATTGGTAAAAGTAGCAGCAGATTGAAATATAAAATTAACATTGCGTTTGCTAGTGCCATCTCCCACAGGAAAACTACTACTACCACTTACTGCTGGTAGTGTTCTTATAAATGTACCACTATTATTGGTATCTATCCAACCTGCGGGACTTGAAAGATTAGCATCAGTACCTTGATAAGTAAGATTATTAGCTCCCAATACTATCCGTCCACCTGTAAGAGTAAGCGTATTAGTAACAGTAATAGGTGAAGTTGTGCCAAGTAATGTTACAGTAGGTGTACCTCCTGTTTTATTGATAGTAAGATTTTCAAAAGTAGTTGCCCCTGTTGCAGTTTGAGGATTTGTGCCTGCAAAAGTAAAACTGCTTGATGATGGTAAAAAGAAAGAACCTACATTATTAGTAAAATTACCTTCTAGTACTACGGTATTAAGCCCTACTGCACGACCATTTGAGTTTTGTAAAAATAAATTCCCTTTAATAGTAAGAGAAAATGAGTTGAAACCTGCGCCTTGCGTTGCACAATTCCAAGTAAAGTTGCCAAAAGTCTGGCTTAACCCTATGGGTACAGCTGATGTCATTCCTGTAATATTACAGTTAGAAGTAGCCGCCCAAGTAGCTGCGGGGAGATTATCACCATCTTTGGCGTGGTTATATGTGCCATTGATAGTTACTGAGCTTGCTACAGAAGTGTCTAAAGTACCAGTACTACCAACCGTTAAAGTACCTGTGCCTGCCACAATCAAAGAAGAACCGCTACTAAAAGTTAAAGTACCATTAACAATCACAGTACCATTAAACTGAGAAGTACCATTTATTGTTATAAGTACGCTTGGATTGATGGTTAAAGTAACACCTGGATTGACAATTAAGTTTGAGCCCACGCTACCTTGTTTGTGGTGAGGGTTAGTAGTAAAAGTAAGGCAATTAGGCGTATTGTTTTTTGTATTGTTCTCTTTTGGGGAGTTAGGGCAGTGTTTGTTTTCATTTTCATAATGATAATAGTTGTATAGATACTTGTAAAAGATAGTACAAAATTAAACAAAAAAAGCATACAAAAAAATATTTTTTTGTATGCTTTTTATACGGAAACAAAGAGAAAAGTAACCTGCTTTTAGTTTTTATTCAGGCTTTGGTGGGCTTTGTCTTTCGCCTCACCCTTTGAAGCATTTTTGTAAATCTTCTGCAACTGTTTTTTATTTAAACAATTACTCTTTTATAATCTTTTTGATAATAATATTTTCTTTGTTTATTATTTTCACAAAATACAATCCTTTTGCGACATTTTCCAAAGACATTTTATAAGGTAATCCTTGTGTGGTAGTTTCTGTCAAAACTACTTTTCCCTTCATATCCATCAAAATAAAAGTAATATTATTTTCTGTGAAAACTGTATTTACTTTATCAATAATAAAACTACCTTTTGTAGGATTTGGAGAGATAGTTATTGCTGTGTTGATGTCTGCATTTGTGGCAGTAGCAGGATTATTGATACTAGAAATAAAGATATTCACCACAGAACTATATCCAGAATTAACAGCGCCTAATGCTTTTACACTATAATAAGTAGTAACATCATATTCAATATTGTTATTGATAAAACTAATACTTGGCGGATTACCAGCAGGAATAGCTACTGCAATAGGTGTCTTCCAAGTGATATTGCTACTATTATCATTTATTGTTCCTGTACGTACCTCATAGCCTGTTGCGTTTGGAACACGCTCCCACGAGAAATTAACATTATTTGGGTTAGGCACAAACTGAATATCTGTTTTTGGCGCAGGCAAAACAGCTGGAGTAGCAAAAACGGCAAATTGTGCGTTGGTATTAGCTGCAAATGTTAGTGTTGTTGCGCTGATATTTCCAGTAGTAAATATTGAGGCAGTTGGTGTAAATGTAGTAGAACTTCCTTCTTCTACCCAAGCAGTACCACCATTAAGGCGTTGTACTTTTACATTAGCTGCACTCATAGGTACATTACCATTGTCATTCCATTCAAATTTTATGTTGGCATTTGTAATGGCACTTGTGGTAATAGTCCAAATGTATGGTATTCTTTGTGCTACAAGAAAAGGCGCAACTTCAGTAGTAGTACTTTCTGGGCGCAGTTGTATGGAAATATTAGTAGGAACTGTATTCTCAATAGTAACAGGATTATAAGAATCACCAGTACCAATAGGGAAAAAATGCGGATTTGCATTATTAGCTCCTGTTCTTATGATTTTTGATGTAGAAATATTACCCATTACAGTAGGAGTCATTGCAATGAACTTAGTGGAATAACCAAAGGCACTAGTACCACCAGCAACCACATCATTAGCTAGTGTTAGTTGTGCATCTTGCAAAATTAGGTTGCCTCTTGTGAGTGTAAGGAGATTACTTACTGTAATATTATTGTTAGCAATTACTGAATTTAGTTTGTCAATGGTAAGATTGTAAGCAGCTCCAGTACCATTTCCTGCAATAATTTGTTGGTTATTCCCAAAAAATGTCACTGTTCCAGTTCCTGCTGAAAACGTACCACTATTATTTGTCCAATTTCCTTTTATGTTAATATTATAACTAACAGGAATAGTAGGAACAGTATTGATAACAGAAAGTGTAGCACCAGTTTCAATAGTGAGATTACCACTGATGGTTGTATTATCTGAAAGCGTTTTTGTGCCAGTTCCAGAGATAATAAGGTTTGGATAAGGGGCATCTGGTATAGTACCGCTACCATTATGCCCAAATTCTAGAATAGAAAGAGGACTAGAAATATAACTACCTGCTATTACAAAAGGCAACTCATAACCAGGGGCAGGCGCAACATTCATTATTACTTTTGGAGTTGTTGCATTAGGTGCTACATTAAGCGTAATAGGATTGCTAATAACAATATTAAACTGTAAAATACCACCAGTATCTAAGGTTACAACATTATTAGTGCCAATAGATACATCAACAGTTACCAAATGTTTAATAATCACATTTACATTATTAAATTCAAAAGGAACACAATTGCAATCTGCACCAATAGGGGTAAAATTACTTCTTGTCCAACCAGTAGTTCCACCAACAGTAATAGTAGCATTCCAAGAAGTGGGAGCAAGTGTAGTGTAAGTAATTATAGTAGGTGGCGCAAAAATAGCAAACGAAGTATTATTTGTTGTTGGTAATAGAACGCCATTGGCAGTAAAAGTATTAGTGCCTAACGTACTAGAAGTTCCTGCAGGAGTCCATCCTGTACCAAAAAGTTGTTGCGCAATAGGAGGGAATGTAACAAAATTACCTGTAATATCACCAGCACCCCATTCAAATACAACATCTGCAGTCATAGTTGGGTTTCCAACACTAATATCCCAAATGTAGTTTACACAAGTCCCAAAAATAGCTATTTCAGGTGCAGTTGCTTGTCTTAAATAAACAGCAACACTTCCACCACTATTTACATTATTAAGTGTAATAGGTGTGTAAGCTCCAGTTGTGCCAATGGGAAATAAATGTCCAGAACCAGATGCTATATTAGTTCTTGCAAAGTTATTCGTTCCATTTATTATAATACATTTGGTATTACTAAATCCTGTACCTGCTAATTGTGTAGCAACTGCGCCAGTAAGTTGTAAATTAGCATCAAGAACAAGCAAACCACTAGTAAGTGTAAGTGTACCACTCACATCAGCAGGGATATTTATAGTAATGGTATTAGCTGGCGCAACCGCAGAGTTTTGAATAATAAGATTATTAAAAGTAGTTGGATTTGTACCTTAATACTTTGTGGAGAAGTACCAGAAAACCGTACTGTACTTCCTGTTATTGTGTGAGTACTAGAAGTATTATCAGTATAATCCCCTTTTATATCATAACCACTTGCAATAAAAGTTTTAGTGCCACCAGACAAAATAAGATGATGATATTGATCAGGAAGAATAGTTTGAGAACCAGTTGTTTGTGCATATTCAACTGTATGATTAGGATTAGTATTAGTATTAAAATCACCACCAATATTAGTAAACGCACCATTAATAGTAAGAGAACTTCCATTACCCATCACCAACGTACTCCCACCACTATTAATAGTAACATCAGTAATACTTTGCGTTGATGAGGCAGGTATAGTGATGGTATGCCCTGCGCCTATAATAACATTGTCTAATGCACTAGGAATACAACTACAAGGTGAACCTGTATGTGAACTAGTAGCCCAAGCCCCACCAGTGGCATTTGCATTTGTCCAATCAGCAGTATTTCTACTATAATAAGTAATCCCAGCAAGTGGTATAAGCACGCCCCCAGAAAAAGAAGAGGTATTAGCAGTTGCACCTTTTGATGTAGCAGTAATGTATTTACCAGCAGTATAAGTGCCAGAGCGTGTCCAACTACCTGCTGTTACAACTGTTGTAGTTCCTATAAAAATTTCCCCTTGTTCAAGCGCATTAGTATTTTCAAAAAGCTCT
>JAYVHJ010000335.1:0-2206 GCA_043771315.1 Raineyaceae bacterium | reverse complement strand
ATTGGTGTTTTGATTGATGATTTGGTGAGCAAAGGCACAGACGAACCTTACCGTATGTTTACCTCACGTGCAGAATACCGCTTGCTTTTGCGCCAAGATAACGCTGATTTGCGCCTTACACGCAAAGGTTATGAGATTGGTTTGGCATCAAAAGAGCGTTTTGATGCAGTTGTAGCAAAGGAAAACAATGTAAAACATCTTGTCAATGATTTGAAACAGAAAAAAATACAACCTGATAGCATCAATGAGGGTTTGCAAAGCCTAAATTCTTCTGCTATTCGTGAGAAAGCAAGTTTTGGAACACTCCTAAAACGCCCAGAATTGTATATAAACGACCTTTCTGCGGTAAATAAAGAACTGAATGATTATCTTTCAAAATATACACCAGAGGAAATAGAACAAGCAGAGATTTTTATTAAGTATGAGGATTATTTGGTGAAAGAACAAGAAAATGTGCTTAAAATGTTCAAGTTGGAGGATTTTCATATTTTTGAAGACTTTAATTATGACAGAATTAAGGCACTTTCTACGGAGGCACGCCAAAAATTGGTGAAAATTCGTCCTAGTACATTGGGGCAGGCAAGCCGTATTAGTGGGGTTTCTCCATCTGATATTTCTATTTTGATGATTTATTTGGGAAAATAAAAATATGGGACTTTTATCAGATAATTTTTATTTCTATGACTTACCAGATATAGAAATAATTAAAGAAAAAATCAGTAGTTATTCTGGTTTAGATATAGTTTTGGTGCATTTTTCTGAAACAGAAGAAGGAAAAGCAGATTTTAATATTGAATATAAATCTTTTTTTAATATTGAATATAAATCTTTAAAAGGAAATGCTAACATAGAAATATCTACAACATTAAAGGGAAGGAAAACTAATTGGAATGCAGTTTCTTTGGATAAAGATAATATTTCTATTTATGGTTCTTCTGTGTATGCTGAAAGCCACCCAAATATTGGATATTATTTGTTTAAATTGATTTGTACAGTTTTGCTTGATATGGGAGGTTTAGATGAAAATGGTAATTTATTATCACAAACTTATAAAATTCCTACTTGGACAAGAGAAAAGTGGCAAGGGCAACAATGGATAGAAAAAGTTACTGGAAGACCTGATTTTTGGGATAAAATAATACGTAAAATACAGAATTGGTTTGATGGGGAGTAATTGTAGAATAATAGCTTTATCCGCAGGATATAAAATCCTACATTACTGATTTTCAAAGTTTTATGTTTATCATCAATAATGCAGGGTTTTATACCCTGCGCACATCTAAACTACTACAAAATGCTTGATTTTCCTAATGCAAAGATAAATTTGGGGCTTTTTATCACCAAAAAAAGAGAAGATGGTTTTCATAATTTGCAGTCTGTTTTTATGCCTGTTCAGTGGACTGACGTGCTAGAAATTTTGCCTTCTCAAATAGGCAAAACGGAGCTACTTATCACAGGAATTCCTATTGAAACTACCAATAATAATGAAGATAATTTGTGCCTAAAAGCATATCAGTTGCTCCAAAAAGCCTATAATTTGCCTGCTGTTCATATTCATTTGCACAAAAATATTCCTATTGGTGCAGGGCTTGGTGGTGGCTCTGCTGATGCAAGTTTTACAGTAAAGATGCTCAATAAAATGTTTGATTTGAAACTTTCTGATGAGCAAATGGAAGAGTATGTACGCCCTTTGGGTAGTGATTGTGCTTTTTTTATAAAAAATAAACCAATGTTTTGCTTTGAAAAAGGCGACAAATTTAAAAATATTGAATTAAATATGCGTAAATATTTGATTTTATTGGTTTATCCAAATTTGTATATTCCTACAAAAGAGGCTTATACCAATATTCAACCTTATGAAATTAACTTTGATATTAGTAATTTGGTAGAAAGGAAAGATTTTTTTGAGTGGAAAAACCTACTTCACAATGATTTTGAAAATAGTCTTTTCCCAAAATATCCTGTCTTAAACGAACTAAAAGAGAGTTTTTATGAGATGGGAGCAGTCTATGCGGCTATGTCTGGCTCTGGTTCTACTATTTTTGGTATTTTTGAGAAGAATAAACTAGATGTTTTGCAAGAATTGCGTGTAGGCTACCAAAAAGAGTACAAAACTTGGCTAGGAGAGATTTGAGGTGTGAGATGTGAAGGATTTTTAAATTATAAAAAAACATTCAAAATGTGCGGAATTAGCCTGATTATTGAT
>JAYVHJ010000334.1:0-5397 GCA_043771315.1 Raineyaceae bacterium | reverse complement strand
CAAACAAAAACGCGTTAGGGGGTTGTATGATGGCACAAAACCTGAAAGTGTTGATAAATTACTCCTTGATATTGAAATTTTATCAAATGAAAAATAATTTTAAAAATCTAGCAACTATTCTATCATTTGTTATTAGCTTTACAATAATCTTATCTTGTAAACAAACAACTTCTTCTAATGAGGACACTAAAAAAACAGATAAAGACACCATAATAAATGAAGACACAATACTGACAGACACAATCATTGAAGATAGTCTTGAGGATAGAAATAAAAAACTTGATGCAAATTTAGTTTTGAAAGATAAACTTATCAAAGAAAAAATAATTGAAAAAGGGTATAAATATAGTATTACAAGAATATCCTCTTTTAGAAATCAGAAAGAAAATGATTTGCTGCCATTATCTGCAAAAAATTCATTTCATCTGCTAGGAAAAGCTCTTGATGTTATAGTGTGGGATATAAATAATGACTATCGTATCAATTTGCAAGATGTTGATTTGTTTATTTCAATTATAAAAGAAGTTGAAGCAGAAAATAAGGCTTTAATTGGCGGAATTGGGACATACAAAAACAATAAGCTAAGCCGACAAATGGTACATTTTGATACCAGAGGATACGCTGCTTATTGGAATTATTAAAATAATATATAAGAGATACTAACGAGTACAAAATCTGTGTAATCCTGTAATCAGCCTAAAAAATCCGTGATTTAATAATGAAAATAAGTAAAATCTTACTTTGGTTAGTGCCTATTGTGTTGATAGGAACTGTACTAGCAAATGTATTCTTCAATAAAGCTAAACCCCAAGGAGAACGCCTTTTTGAAAATAATTGTGCTAATTGTCATATGGAAGCAGGCAAAGGCTTACAAGAACTAATACCAACTGTAAAAAATGCAGATTTTGTCGTGAATAATCCTGAAAAACTTGCTTGTATCATCAGAAATGGCATAAAAGGAGAAATAATTGTCAATGGTAAAAAATACAATCAACCAATGACCGCTGCGCCTCACCTCACTGAAATAGAAATTACTAATATTGTGAATTATTTGCTGGAAATTCAAGAGAAAAAACAACAAAAACGTAATTTGTTGGAGATACAAAAGGATTTGAGGAGTTGTGAATTATGAATTATGAGTGAATAAATATAATAAACGAATTATAACAGTTTAATTAAAATGAATGTAACTAAAAATAGTTTTTCAATGATTTTTTTGCTACTTTTTTTGTCAAATTGTGGCGCACCAGAAAAACCAATAACACCCCCAAAAGCTATTCTAAGCAATTATATCCTTATTTTCATTGATAAAACGCTTAGTTTTAGTGATAAAAATCAATACGTTATAGATAAATATAACAAAGCACTTCTTAAAATCATTCAGGAAAATATCAAACAAAAAAATGATAAAATAGAAGTATATTTTGTTCACGACAATACGGCAGGGGCAAAAGTTTTTTCTTCTCAAATCAAAGCAGAATTACCAGATTCTGCGGGGCTAAATCCAACTGATTTGGTGGCATTGCGCAATGATTATCAACTACTTATTAAAAAGCAAAAAAACAAAATTATCAAGCAAAGTACAGATGCTTTGCTTACGGATAATGCAAATGAAAGTGGAAAATATACAGACCTTCTGGCAACTATCAATATTATTGATAAAAAAAATGGTAAAAAGAAAGAAAATACTGTTTTTAAGGTTTTTTATTTGAGTGATATGGTGGAAAGTATGCCCAATATGGACAAACGGGATTTCCATAAAAGACCGCCCTATTCTGCAAAGGAAGCAGCAGAATGGGCAGTTTTAGATGCAAAAAAATTTACTGATATTGATATTGAAAATGTAGAAATTACATACGTTTTGCCCTATTCTCCTATGACTTCTGGCTATCAAAATAACCCTAATGTAGTTGCTTATTGGCAAAAACTCTTTGAAATTTTTGGTGTGGACGAAATAAACGAACTAGAAAACTAAGGAAAAGGTACGAATATGAAATTATTATTACGGTATTGGTAACAAAAAAATCAAACTTCGTATTTCGTACCTCTATTTATTGTAATATTTCTCCTTTTGCGTTGGTGCGTATTAGACACATCATATCATTATTATCAAAACGAGTAGTACCCAAAATAACATAACCGCCATCAGCTAATTGCTTGACAACCACACCATAATCATTTTTCTCCCCGCCAAATGTCTGTCTCCATTGCTCCACTCCTTCACTATTAGTTTTTATAAGAATAATGTCTGCATTATCTTTATTCTCTACTTGTGTATATCCAGTAATGATAAAACCGCCATCTTTGGTAACTGCCACAGACGTACCTTCATCATCTAAAGCTCCCCCAAATGCTTTTTGCCAAATAGGTTTGTCATTTCCTGCACCACTTGCTACAAATGCCTTCAACAAATAAATATCTTTTCCACCTTTTGAGATTGTGGCATTATTGGTAGTACCTAAGATAATATAGTTATCAAAACCTAAATCTTTTACATCTTGCCCAGTTTCATCTGATCCTTCATTTTCTACAACGTAATCCGTAAGAACAAGCGTGCCTGTTTTATCTAGTACTGCAACACGAATTTCATCATCATTTCTCAAGGGTGGCTTTTGCGTTGTGCCACACCAAATGTAATTTCCATTAAGTGCCTCCTGTGCCGTTCCTATTTCATTTTTTGCTTCAAAAAATCCATAATCCTTATCCGTTCCTGCAATTAAATTACCTGTTGCATCTGTTTTAAAGACAAAAGCTCTTGATTTTATCCCCAAATCAATTTTTCCAATAAAAACCATATCTCCATTGGCAGCAACCACAATATTATACCCCAAATCATTAT
Source organism: Raineyaceae bacterium (assembly GCA_043771315.1). Classification (GTDB taxonomy): domain Bacteria; phylum Bacteroidota; class Bacteroidia; order Cytophagales; family Thermonemataceae; genus JANYGM01. The sequence continues at coordinate 2,558 of JAYVHJ010000334.1, read as the reverse complement.
CACAACAATTATAAGGGGGTCTTAAATACGACCCATAAATTTTATCCCAAACTTTTACCCCATTGGCATCTACTTTAAGCAAATAAAAATCCTTATCTTTTACGTTTGGTGTAAGCGGATTTCTCACTACTGTTGTATCCCCCAAAATAATGTAACCGCCATCAGGGGTAACTTTTACATCTCTAGCTGTTCCTGAAACAAATCTTTTAGCCCAAATTTTATTTCCGTTGATGTCTGTTTTTACAAGATACGTTTGTGGATTGGGAATATCATTGCCTAAAGCATCTTTATCAATATCTATAGTTGTTCCTACACAAATAAAACCGCCATCAGGAGTGATGTCTAGTGCGTATGCTTGTTGGTCTTGTGCATTACCAAAAAGTTTAATAAAACGCCCAGAAGTATCTGGCGTAACTTTTGGTTTGGTGGTACAAGCTGTTATTAAAACTCCAAGAAAGAGGACAATAGAAGTTAATTTTTTTGCATTTTTAATGCTATTTTTAGTAAAATTTTGTGGCATTTTTTTAGATGATTAGTGCGAATTATTTTTCAAATATCTTATATTTTTTTGGTATTTCAAAATATTTGCTAGAATTTACTAGCTTTTGTTTTAGAGATTTTAGAAAATAATTATATTTGCGCAAAATACAGAATAGTATTTTTTCTTTTTCTAACATCAAAAAAATGCCAAATATAAAATCTTTTAGCTTAATTTTTAGTCTATTTTTCAGCTTAATATTCTTTTTAATTCCTGCAAAAAGTAACGCTCAAGAAGGAGATGTCTTGCATGATGGTTTACTTTGGACGACTGCTAATTTAAGTATCAATAAAGAAACATTACAAGAGGGACAATCTCCAAAAAAATCACCTTTCACGCTTGATTTGGGCATACAAAACCGTATGTACCGCAATTTTTCTACCTTTCAAACACTTTTAGGAACAGTACATATCAATTATAGAAAGCCTGAAAGCAAATTTGGTTTTGCAGTTGGTTTTATTGGAGGACCTTTTGAGCCACTTGGCATTTTGCAAATTGCACAAGCTCGTATTAATTATTTTAATAAAATTGGCAAAACAAAACTTGCGACTACTTGGCTTACACGCCTTACTTATGATTACGTTTGGAATACTCCTATGAAACAAGGAGATACACAAAACCCTATAAATCATAGAGTGAGACTGCTTTCACAATTTATTATCCCTATTACTGAAAAAATAGGGATTTTTGCTGCTTTTGAGCCTTTTATTATTCGTAGGAATGTGTGGTTTAGTGAAACCAGAGCGCAATTAGGCACAAGATTTTCATTCAAAAATGCCAGTTTAGATGTACTTTATTTCAACCGTTGGTTAAAACCTCTCACAGACACTGCTCCTACACGCTTTGAACACGCCCTACAACTTACTTACTCTCAACGCATTACTTGGAAGTAAGAAGTTTGAAGTTGGAGGTACGAAAGAAACAAAATTTATAATCCTAAAAATCCTAGTCTGTTTTTTCAAAGATTTCCAAGGATAATTTTTCACCATCAAAAATGGCAAAAGTGGCATAATTAAGCCATTCTCCTAAGTTTATATAACGAGAAGTTTCCAAAACAGGCAAATCTAAGGGCAAATGCCTATGACCAAAAACATAAAAATCATAATGCTTAGTAGCTTCTATTTCTTTGCAATATTGCCACAACCATTCATCTTCTCCTAAAAATTGTTTGTCATTATTAGAAGTTTTATTGTCATTTTGAGAACGGCTTTTCCTTGACCACAGGCTCGCAATACCAATACCAATATCTGGGTGAACTATTTTGAAAATAAATTGGAAAAACTTATTAGAAAATATTTTTTTAAGGAATTTATAAGTATAATCTCCTGCACCCAAACCATCTCCGTGACCTATGAGAATATTAGTAACCACCCCCAACCCTAGCAAGGTGCTAGCCTTAGGAAGTAGGGGAGTGTTTAATTCCACTCCTTGAAAGGAGGGGTTAGGGGTGGTTTTGACGTGGTTTTGTTGAAAATTTATCTGTAAATCTTGTGGATTTCTGTAGATTTTTACGCCTAATTCTGTTTCAAAATAATCAAACATCCACATGTCGTGGTTGCCCGTAAAAAAAATAATTTCTATTCCTGCATCAGTTAATTCAGCTATTTTGCCCTGAAAACGGACAAATCCTTTTGGAATTGCAGTTTTATATTCAAACCAAAAATCAAAAATATCACCTACCAAAAAAATAACTTGCGCCTCATTTCTAATACTTTCTAACCATCTAATCACTTTATCCTCACGCTCACTACTACGAGTGCGTTTACCCTTAGGATTGCCCTCGTGAGTACGCTTGTATGTGGGCGTACCAAGATGAAAATCTGAGGCAAAAAAGATTTTTTTATTGGGTTGTAAGTTGATAGTGAGCATATTGTTGCAAAAAATGACAAACATATTTAAAGTGCTTTTGGGATTTGGTGGCTAAAGTTACCCAAAAACATAGTAAGTTGCCCAAAGTATAAAACTAAGCACACAAGGCAGATAAAGAATTTTGATGAGTACATTATCTCCAAAAGTTACT
>JAYVHJ010000333.1:0-2382 GCA_043771315.1 Raineyaceae bacterium | reverse complement strand
ATATTGCAAAAGTACCAACGCCAAACTCAAAAATATACCTACACCTGCACCAATGCCATAAAAAAGCATTTTTTTAGGTGAAATAGGGGCGGTAGGCGTTACAGCGGGTGCAATAATGTCAAAACCCGCTACCGTTCCTGCCTCTTTTAAATCTAGTTCTACTTTTTTCTTTTGCGCATCTGTAAAATATCCTTCATACAAAGCATATTTTTTGCGTAATTTGCTAAGTTCTGTATTTTGGGAAGGAAGTGAGCCAAGCTCACCTTCCAAACGTCCCATTTCCATATTAAGGCGACTAATTTGTTTGAGTAGTTGAATTTTTGCATTATCAATCATCTGATTAGTAAGCATTTTACTACTATTAAGAGCTTCTTGGACTCGCTGATATTCTAGTGTGGTATTCAATGCAGAAAGTCCTATTTGTTCTTGTTGCAATTTTATTTCATTAAGGCGCATAATAGCCGCAGAAATGCCACCATCAATACCTGCAGGCGCAACAAAATACTTTTTATCTGTTGGTTTTACAGAGTTTACAAGTCCTTGCGCATCAATCAAATCATCTATTTTGGTAGTTAGAATAGAACGGTTTTCTGTCAAGGATTTTATCTTACTTAGGTTTTCCCCTAGTTTTGCTTCTGCATTGCTGGTACGGTTACTCAAAATATAAGCATTCATTTCACCTTCTAGCCTAGTGAGTGTGTCTTCAAGGCTTTTTAGGTATTTATCAAGGTATTCCCTTTGTTGTTTTATTGCCTTACTTTTTATTTCAATGGTCTTTTTTTGGTGCATACTATCCACCAAACGTACTATATCACGTGCTTTGGTGGCGTTGTGGTCTTTGAAGTTTACGCCAATAACTTTTGCAGTTGGATTCAAGATTTGCGCATCAAGATTTTTGTCTAAATAACCAAAAACAGCATATTTATTATTTATGATAAAATAACCATTCGTACCATTTATTCCACCTGCCATAATAGTTAGGTCAAAGTCGGGTGTAGAAAGTGATTTTTTGAAGAAGCCGCTGACTTTTGTTACTTTTTCTCCTATTGTGTAAGTAATTTCGTATTGGGTTTGATTAATCTGTTTGATATAAAATTTTATTCCATATAGACTTTCATTTTTTATCTTATGAATAATTTTCATATTGTTTATAGGGAAAATTTCCTCATCTAAAACTCTACCTTCTATGAAATATTGTACTGACAAATCAAGGGATTTTATGACTTCTTCGTACAATAATGGGGATTTTATGATTTCTAGTTCACCTACAAGATTTGCTTCTGGTGGAGTAGCAGTAGAGAGCATTGCACCCAACATTCCGTTTCCTGAGGTGTTTTCTTTTTCTTCCATTTTTATAGAAGATGTAGCTAAAAAAAGTGGCTTAGTGTAGCGCAAAGTCATATAAGCCACAAAAATAGAAAGAATTGGAATTAGCAACAACCACAACCAATTTTTCTTGAAAATAGCAATAATTTTGGGCAAATCCAGCGCACTAAGCAAGTCTTCCTCTTCTTCATTAGCAATAACAGGCTGTTTTTGCAATAATTGTTGGTATTTTTCTTCTTCTGATAAACTAGGATTGGTCATTGCGCATAGCTAAATAAATGATATATGATACAAATAAGCTCAAAATGAGAATTTTGTATGAATTGGGTAAAAACTATATTACTACAAACACACAAAGATAATAAAAAAGGTACGAATAATTGGCACTTTTGTTGTTGTTTTTGAGTAATCTGAAAATCAATAAAAATAATTTCATTGATAATTTATTGATAATCAAAGATCTATAAAATAAAACATAAAATTATATTTTTTAGATAATACTTTCAAAAGTTAAACCATAGGTTTTGTAAAGATTTATTTTGATAACCTCAAATATAATGACAAGTTTGAAGAAGAAATCAAAAAACTAACAAAAAACAATATTTATCTTACACAAAAAGATGTCCGTCATCTTGATAACTCGTATAAAAATAGTAACTTTGGAAAATAATAGTGTTGAAAGCGTTTAAAACCTTGAAGAGTTAATAATTTAGGCACTATTTTTGATATGAACTACTGATGAAAAAAATCCTCTTTTTATGTTTTTTACTGCTGACTTTGTTTTGGGCTGCTTGCAAACCTCAAAACGAAATTTTTTCAGAAGATAATGAGCAACAACTTACTTTTTCAGAAGATGCGCTAGTTTTTGATACTATTTTTGCTGGGCAACGCACCGCAACACGCCGTTTGCGTGTGTATAACCCTACCAAAAAAGCATTCAAAATTAGTGAAATCCGTTTGGGTGGGCAAGCCGTTTCACCTTACAAAATCATTGTAGGAGGCGACAAAGGCACTAATTTTAACAATATAGATATTTTTGGTGGAGATAGTTTGCTG
>JAYVHJ010000332.1:0-24263 GCA_043771315.1 Raineyaceae bacterium | reverse complement strand
GCTATTAACGTAAATAAAACAAAAGATATTCCTATGGATTATGAAGGATTTATAGGAGTTCCTATTACTTTTATGGATAAATATAATCCTGAACAGTTTGAGATAATTGGTTTAGGCATATCAAGCTCAGGTATAGAATGCGGCGTTGAACCATATAAGCCTGAACACAGAAAATATAGAAAAGAAATCCAAAAAAGAGGTGTCGTTGATGGTGATTTATATATGATTATTGATGGAATTGTTGACGTGCCTTATTCTCGCATTATTATAAAAAACAAAAAACTATGAAAATAGAACTCAAAGAAATAACTATTAGGGAAGTCGCAAACGGCTATTTGAATGATAATGAGGAGGGCGTTGTTGGTTTTGGTGGCAAACTCAATATTAGACCAAAATATCAGCGTGAATTTGTTTATAAAGACAAACAAAGGGATTCTGTAATTGAAACTGTAAAAAAGCAGTTTCCACTAAACGTAATGTATTGGGTCAAAAATGAAAATGGTACATACGAAGTTTTAGATGGGCAACAAAGAACTATAAGTATTTGTGAATATGTCGCAGGTACTTTTTCTTTAAATGCTATGTATGTTCACAATCTTACAGACGTTGAAAAAGATGCCATATTGGATTATAAACTAATGATTTATTTCTGTGAGGGAAATGATAAAGAAAAATTGGATTGGTTTAAAACTATCAATATTGCAGGAGAAAAACTAGCAGACCAAGAATTAAGAAATGCTATTTATACAGGTACTTGGCTAACTAATGCAAAGAAATATTTTAGCAAAACCAACTGCCCAGCTTATGGTATTGGTAATGATTATTTGACAGGCTCACCCATTCGTCAAGATTATTTAGAAACAGCAATAAGTTGGTTAAGTAATGACAATATTGAGGAATATATGGCAAAAAACCAGCACGAACCAAATGCAAATGAATTATGGTTGTATTTTAGTGCTTTGATAAGTTGGATAAAAGTTGTTTTCCCAAAATACCGTAAAGAAATGAAAGGCATCAATTATGGTTTTTTGTATAACAATTATAAGGACAAAAAATTTGATGCTAAGAAATTAGAAGAAAAAATCACGGAATTAATGCAAGATGAAGATGTTACGAAAAAGTCGGGCATTTATGAATATGTAATCACAGGAACAGAAAAATATTTGAGTATTAGGGCGTTTACGGATAAACAAAAAAGAGAAGCCTACGAAAGACAAAAAGGCATTTGTGCAAAAAGTAAGGTTGCTTTTGAGCTAAACGAAATGGAAGCAGACCATATAAAACCTTGGCACGAAGGTGGTAAAACTACAGCAGAAAATTGTCAGATGTTGAGCAAACACGAAAATAGAATAAAATCAGGGAAATAAGAAAAATAAACCAGTTTCAAATATGCTAATCCTCGCTAAAATAGTTGTTCAGTATCAAAAAAACTATCTTCAAAAACTTGATGATGACCTAAATTATTACAAGGAACTTGATTTGAAAACTTGTATAAATTATGCAACAAGAGCTTTAGGCAGAATAGGACAAAAACATTCTCATCAACGCAGATTAAAAATTCTAATGTTACAGAGAATGGCTAAAATCTTGGCAAAGTTAGAAGTACAAATAAGTCAAATGATAAATTTTGATGATTTGTATAACTTAATCAAACAAAATGCCATAAAAGGATTTGGCGTGGTGGCAATATACGACACTACGTTAAGAATTGGCTATCATTTGGGAATATTTCCCACTCATGTGTACTTACATGCAGGAGTTAGAGAAGGAGCAGAAAATTTGCTTAGTGTTTCCAATAAGACAATAAGCATCAATTTGGAAGATATGCCTGAAGAATTAAAAATATTAAATGCCTATCACATAGAGAATTTACTTTGTATTTATAAAACTGGCAAATTACGTAAGGAGAAACAAAAAGTTTGTTAAATCTAAGCAAATAACCCAAAAAGCCCTTCACAAAAGCCACCAACTTCTGTGAAGGGTTTTTGTTATGTTCCCTTAAATTTTTCTATTCAATAAAAATAGTTGTTTTTTGGCAAAATGATAGCTGAATATGCTATTTTCAGAAAAGATTTTATCCAAAAACTGAGTAATATTAAAAATGATTTGAAAGAAGTTGGTAATTGATTTGTATATTTGCGGAAAAACAAACCTTTTACAAAAATGGGCTACAGCAATTTTAGGAAAATAGAAACAGTTAGCAAACAATTTGGCGTTTCAGTAAAAAGAGAAGCTTTATTTGGAAAGATAAAAACCTTAAAACCAAGTGCTTGGCTATTGCAAACATTAAAATTAGCACGTTTATTTCCTTTGCGAAATGAAAAAGTAAAGTCCGAAAGAGTTGTTTCACCTATTTTGGTGGAGATGGCTAATATTTATCAAAAATCTATTACGTTGTTTTCTGGGGAGGATTTGGAGGTGAACGCAAGTCAGGATTTGGCAGGTGCTTGTGATTTTTTCTTTACCTTAGTGCCCCAAAGTGCGTTTTTGGAAAGTCCAATCATTACACTTGTGGAGGCAAAAGATGAAGATATGGACTACGGAACGGCACAATGTGCCGCACAACTTTACGGGGCAAAACTTTTTAATGAAGCGGAAGGTAAAAATATTCCTGTTTTGTATGGTTGTGCCACAGACGGGGTAGAATGGCAGTTTTTACGCTTTGAAAATAATGTTTTTTCTATTGATGATAAGGTTTATACGGATTTAAAAGAGATTTTGGGCGTTTGGCATTATATTATTAAGTCATATTTGTAAAGAGAATTATAAAGAAAAAACTTCACGAATAGCCAACGGCTTTCGTGAAGTTTTTTCTTTATAATTTTTCTGAAAATCTTGTGTATATTTGCAACAATATTATCAAAATCATAAAAATTCAATGAAAATAGGTATTTTTTTTGGCGGACAGTCAAAGGAGCGTGAAATTTCGTTTGCAGGTGGGCGCACCGTTTACGACAACCTCAACAAGGATTTATTTGAGCCTGTCCCTATTTTTGTGGATAGTTTGGGCAATTTTATTCTCTTAGATTGGCAATATCTCTATAAAGGCACTATTCGTGATTTTTATCCACCTGCACAATATCAAAGTGCTGATTATCAATTATATATAGAATCTTTGGCGGAAGATTGTGGAGATAATCTAGGCAAAATTTCAGAAGATAAAATAAATGAAATTATTACACACGTAGGAAAATGTGTGTATCCTCACGAACTTTCCAGTATGATGGATTTTGCATTTTTGGCACTTCACGGCGGACAAGGGGAAGATGGAGCTATTCAGGGCATTTTGGAGTGGTATAATATTCCGTATTCTGGAAGTGGGATTTTGCCTTCTGCTATTGGTATCAATAAAAATATTCAGAAAGATTTGTTGGTACAATATGGCTTTGCACGTCCAAAATCAATGATTTTGACAAAAAATGACTACAAAAAAAATGCCTACAAAGGTGATATGTTAGAAACTTTAGTAGCTAAAATAGGTCTGCCAATGGTCATAAAAGCACCTAATCAAGGCTCTTCAATGGGTATTTCCATTTTGAACGAGAAAGATAATCACGCTTTTATGCAAATGATAAATAAAGCGTTTTTTATACAAGAACTTTCTGGTAAAAAGTGGCTCAATTTCTCTAAAAAAGAGAAATTGCAGTATCTTACGAGCCTTACGGACATACGTGAGGGCATTGGTTTTCCTTTGACATTGGAAATTGTATTGCAAGATTTGAACGGACAAAGAACGCCAATCAAGCATTTGGGAGTAGTTTTTCGTCCAGAAGTATTAGAGAAATTATTAGATGAAAACGTAAAAGAAAACCTGCACCGCATCATTTTGACTGCTACAAGTGCAGAAGAAAGCATTTTAATAGAAAGATTTATTGTGGGTAAAGAATTTTCTTGTATTGTGGTACAAGATGAGAATGAAAATGGCATAAATATACCACTTGCTTTGCCACCTACACAAATCCTGAAAAAGACTGATTTTTTTGATTACCGTTCTAAGTATTTGCCAGGAATGACACGCAAAATCACGCCTATTGACCTTCCAACGGCACAAATTGAAAATATCAGGCGTGAATGTGAAAAACTTTTTGTGGCTATCAATGCCAATGTGTATGCTCGTATTGATGGTTTTATCAATGCGTTGGGCGAGATATTCCTAAATGACCCAAATACAACCTCTGGAATGTTGCCGTCCTCTTTTTTCTTTCATCAAGCGGCAGAAATAGGACTAAATCCCTCTCAATTTTTGACTTATATTATCAGAACTTCTATCTCTGAACGTATAAAAACGCCTAAAAACAATTTTTTCTTACATCAAAAACTTCAAAGTTTAGATGAGAAAATTAATAATAATCAGAATAAAACTACTTTGAAAATAAAAGTAGCAGTGATTATGGGCGGATATTCTACTGAAAGGCATATTTCTGTGGAAAGTGGTAGAAATATCTTTGAAAAACTAGCCTCATCTACCAAATATGAGCCTATTCCTGTGTTTTTGATGGGAAATGATATTGAGCAAGAACTTTATCAAATTCCCGTGAATATGATGCTCAAAGATAATGCTGATGATATTAGAGATAAAATTCTAAATTATGAAGCGCAAAGTACAAGTGAAGGGCAAATTTTGCTAGAAAAAATCAAAATTGAAGCTAAAAATATTACCCAAAAATATGCCCAAAATGCTATTTTTAAACCTCAAAAAATCAGCTACGAATGGCTAAAACAGAACGTAAATACTGTTTTTATAGCCTTACACGGCAGACCTGGGGAAGATGGGGCAATTCAGGCAAAACTAAATGAGATAAAACTGCCTTACAACGGCTCTGGTGTGGAAAGTTCTCAAATTACTATCAACAAATACGAAACCAACGAAATTCTTAAAAACAATGGTATTTTGGTGGCAAAACACACACGTTTACATAAAAAAAATTGGAAAGAGGATAATTTAAAATTTGTTTTTGAGCAAATTGAGCAAGAATTTCCTTATCCCTTTATTGCAAAACCTGTTGATGATGGTTGCAGTTCTGCAGTCAAAAAAATTAAGAATAGAGAAGAATTAGGTGCTTTTTGTGAGATGATGTTTAGGGAAAGGTCTGAATTTGTGCCTTCTGCGGTGCAAACGCTTGGGCTAAAAGCAAATGAAGAATTTCCACAAAAAGATGCTTTTTTGATAGAGGAACTGATTAGCAAAAATGGCGCAAAATACTTTTTGGAGATAACAGGCGGGCTTTTGACAAAATTTACAGATGAAAATCCTAATAATAAGTTTACTTATGAAATGTTTGAGCCGTCAGAAACGCTTGCTGGGGGAGAAGTTCTTTCCTTAGAAGAGAAATTTTTGGCAGGTGAAGGGCAAAATATCACGCCTGCACGTTATACTGGGAGTTTTAGAGATAATCAGAAAGATAATATAGAACAAAATTTAGAAAAAAATCAAATTATTTCTAAACAAGTACGAGAAACACTCCAAAAAACTGCTCAAATCCTTAATGTACAGGGTTATGCACGTATAGATGCCTTTGTGCGTGTGTATGAGGACAATAAAGTAGAAACTATTATTATTGAAATAAATAGTTTGCCAGGAATGACTCCAGCCACCTGTATTTTTCATCAGGTTGCGCTGAATGGCTACAAACCCTATAATTTTATTGATGAAATTTTGGAGTTTGGAGAGAAACGATTAGCAAAATAATATTATTTTGTTTTATAAAGGATTTAATAGTAATTTTGGTTTAAATTTGTATAAAATCAACTCAACAATGCGCACTATACTTATAAAACTAGCATACCTATTTTTACCATCTTTGTATAAAAAACGGTTTTTTAAATCTCTTGATTCATTAAAAAAAAATGTTTTTGCATGTGAACCAGAGTTATTGTATTTAAAAAATATTCTTAAGGAGGACTCCGTTTTTATTGATGTTGGCACGAATAATGGCATTTATTTGTACCAAGCGGAAAAAATAATTAAAACAGGTAAGATAATTGGATTTGAGCCTAATACTCAATTAGTAGCTTTTGCTAGTAAATTATTTAAGAATATAAAAATAAATCAGGTAGCAATTTCTTCTAAATCAGGAGTATCAACATTTTATGTTCCTAAAAAAGATGGTAAATATATACACACGCGGGGGTCACTTGAAGAAATTAAAGAGAATGCTGAAAAAGTAGAAGTTCCAACTATATCTCTTGATGAATGGGTAGAAATAAATCATCTTGATAAGATAGATGTTATTAAAATTGACATAGAAGGACACGAACTTGCAGCTATACAAGGCTGTAAGCAGGTCTTGGCAGTTTTTCACCCTATTTTAATTATTGAAATTGAACTTCGTCATGCCAATTATCCTATTAGTGCTATATTTGAGTTGATAAGGAGCTTTGATTATGAGGTATTTTATTTTGATAGGCAAACCAAAAATCCTGTGCTATTTAATGAGGCTAATATAGCTGACTTTCAAGAGATAAAATACGCAAATGATCTTAATAAATACATCAATAATTTTATTTTTATTCCAAAATAAAAGGCTTTAAATCACGCTCAAATACTGTTTTAGCAGTGAATTTCTCAGATAATTCTAATGCCTTACTATTCAAAATTTTGAGCCTGTGTTTATCTTCTGAAAGAATTACTAAAGATTTTATAAGGTCATCATAATCATAAAAAGTTATATAACTAGATTTGAAGTGGTCATCAGTTTGATAATCTTTGGGTAGGAAGCCTATTTTTGCATATTTTATCATATGGAATATTGTGGTACTTTCTTTTGTTTGTCCATATTTTTGAAATGGGTTAAGTTCCGTTTTTAGATTTCCTAAAATAATATCTGCTTGTTTTGCTTTAATATTAAATTCCTCTTCAGAAATAAAATTTGGATAGTATTGAATATCCACATTATGTGCTATTAAGGATTTCATTTTTTCTAAAGTTTCCGTTTCATTTTCTGCTATAAAGCCTAAAAAATCCCAAGTAAATTTCTCCTTTATTGCTAAATTTCGTTCTAGGGCTAGTAAAAGCCCCAGATAATCTCTTTTATCACTACTAACTACTCCAGGAATTGTTATTCTAAATGTTTTTTTTTCATTTATTAAAATCTCTTTGTGTGGCTCATATATTGCCATTGGAAGAACTATGATATTTTTTTTATCTACAAAATTAGCCAAATAATTAGCTTGTCCTTGCGAGTAAACAACTAAAAAATAATTCTTTCGTATTAGGTTTGTGATAAATTTATCTTTATAATACTGCCTCCAAAAACTCTTAATAAAAAGAACAGTATTGATATATATTATTTTAAAATGTTGGTCAAGAACAGCTTTTTTGATACTAAACCACCATTTTTTAGTGCGTTTGATAATGTCGTTATCAAAAAAATCTTCAACATTATGTACTGAAAAAGAAATTTTCTTTGCTTTAAAAGGAATTGATGATATCTTATGAAAGTATTTACTAACCGTATTGATATGTAAAACATCTAATGCTAGTGAATTGACGCCTTGGATAAAAACTTCCCAGTCTTGGTCAAGTGGCTTAATGACCAATTCAACATTTTTGGGTAAATCTTTTGGATTGTTTTTATTGAAAATATTACTATCAAGATAAAAATAAACTTTATTATCTTCATCTGATGCATATATTTTTGCAATAACACTTGCTGCTAGATAATGGCTTTGCTCACATATTTCTATAATTCCTACTCTCATTTCGATTAGAACGGGTTGTTTTTTAGGTGAAAATCAATACTAAATTTACTATAAAGAGTAAATATCATAGGTACAATCTTTTAAATCAAACCTTTTGTCAATAAGTAAATCACTATTCGCTATATAAGATTTATATCCAATATCATCTAAAAAATCAACTAATATTCTGGCACTAAATCCGTGTATTTTTAGATGTTTGTCAATAAGTTCTATAAATCATTTAGGTTCATATTTTTTGGTAGTGTTAAAGATGTAATGCTTTTTACGTCAGAATTTATGGTTGGACTATTGTTTAGCATTACTTGTTTAACACTACCAAAAATTTAAATTTATTAAGCATATAGAATTTAATTTATTTATATTTAGCATCAAAAGTACAAAAATTTTACTAAATTTCAATTGGATTTTGGTAAAAATTCAATAAAATTTCACAAAAAATTCAAATGAAAAAATACACGTTATTATTCTTAGCTATTTTCTTTTTCACTTGTCATTCTCCTTCACAAGAAGTTACACAAAAAACGAAAATCAAAAATGAAAATATGCCTAATTCATTGTCAAATGTAACCAACGAAAAACTTCATAAAGCTCTTTTGGCGTTAGAAAACGACCCAGATATGCAAACTGGTTTTCAAGGATTTTCTTTGAGGGAAGCACTAACAGGAAATATTATTTTTGAGAAAAATGCTAATAAAAATTTTAATGTTGCTTCCAATCTAAAACTTCTCACTACTGCAACCGCTTTACTCGTTTTGGGTGATGATTTTACTTTTAAAACAACACTAGAATATGATGGAAACATCAATAACGGTGTTTTAGAAGGGAATATTTACATAAAAGGTGGTGGCGACCCAACGCTGGGAAGTTATAAAATGCCTTCTGCAACAAATAATATTACTAATTTTGATGATTTACTGATTATTTGGGCAAACGCTATCAAAACTGCAGGAATTAAGGAAATAAAAGGGCAAATAATAGCAGATACAAGGCTTTATGATGATAATGCTATTCCGCAAGGTTGGATTTGGGGAGATATTGGCAATTATTATGGTGCGCCTGCTTATGCTTTGAACATTGCTGATAATTCTTATCAAATAAATTTCACGCCTGCAAACAAAATAGGCGAAATAGCACAAATAAATAGCATTTTCCCGCAAATTCCTGATATTATTTTTACTAATCAAATGAAAACTGCGGCTGCTGGCACAGGCGACAACGGTTATATTGATGGTGTACCTTATCAAAATACAAGATTTTTACACGGAACTATCCCTCAAATGCCACAAGGAGGCACTTTTAGCATCAAAGGGAGTATTCCTGACCCTGCGTATTTGTGCGCCTACAAACTCCACGAAATACTCAAAAAACAAAATATAAATATATCAAAAGAAGCTACGTGTAGTCGTTTGCTAACGCAAAAAAACACTTCTATTTCATCAGAAACAAAGAAAATCTTACATATACAAAAATCTCCAACACTTAAAGATATTGTTGCTTGGATAAATTTGTATAGCGTTAATTTGTATGCGGAAGGAGTTTTTAAAGCTGTAAATCTGTATTTAAACAATAATCAAAATAACACAGAAAATAATACAGAAAAATTATTGGAATTTTGGAAAACCAAAAAAATAAACTTAGAAACTGCCAAAATAGAAGATGGAAGCGGACTTTCAAAAGATAATGGTATCAGTCCTAATCTGATGACAGCTTTGCTTGCACAAATGCAGAAAGAAAACACAAGTATTTTGTATAGTTTTTATAAATCTTTGCCTATTGCGGGCGTGTCTGGTACACTTACAAACGTAGGAAAAAACACTATTTTAGCTGGGAATTTGCGTGCAAAAACAGGCTCTTTGAGCAATGCAATAGCTTTTTCAGGTTATTTTAAGAATGTGCAAGGAAAAATGATGTGTTTTTCGCTTGTTGCCAATGGTTTTAAGGGAAGTTATGGCAAAATCAAACCAAAATTAGAAAAAATAATGCTTATAATGGCAGAATGAGTTTATTTGATAGTAACTTTCCAAAAATTGGAAACTTTTGGAAAGTTTACACGAAAATTCTATTTCTCTTTTTTCTTCTTAGCAACGACTTTTTGCTCTGGTAGAGAGTTTTTAGCAAGCACTTCTTTTGCTAAATCAAGATAACTAATTGCGCCTTTGCTGGTTGGGTCGTGTACAAGCGCAGGAACGCCAAAACTAGGAGATTCACTTAAACGTACATTGCGTGGAATAACAGTTTTAAATACCATTTTCTTAAAATGGTTGCTTACATCTTCTACAACTTGAGATGACAAACGCACACGTAAGTCGTGCATTGTCAGCAAGATACCTTCTATTTCTAAGTTTGTATTCAGTCTAGACTGTATGATTTTGATAGTATTCAAAAGTTTTCCTAAACCTTCTAAGGCAAAATATTCACATTGCACAGGTACAACAACAGAATCAGCAGCCGTAAGCGCATTGACCGTAATAAGACCAAGAGATGGAGAACAATCTATTACAATAAAATCATATTTTTCTTTTTCTTCATAGAGTGCTTTTTTCATTTTGCCTTCTCTATCTTCCAAATTTATCATTTCCACTTCTGCCCCTACAAGGTCAATGTGTGAGGGAATAAGGCTAAGATTATCTACAGAAGTTTTTACAGTAATTTCTGCAGCACTTGTGCCATCAACCATACATTCGTAGATACTTTTATCTATTTTCTTTGGATTGTGTCCTAGCCCAGAAGTAGAATTTGCTTGCGGGTCTGCATCTACAAGCAGCGTTTGATAGCCCAAAAATGCCAAACTAGCTGCTAAATTGATAGCAGTAGTAGTTTTTCCTACGCCTCCTTTCTGGTTTGCAATAGCAATAATCTTACCCATAGCTTATTAAAATTTGGTTGTTTTATAAAATTCTCTCAAAAGTAATATTTTTTTTTTGATTTCTATAAAAATTATTTTCTAATCACTACATAGAATGCAAAAGCCCTTCAAGGTTTTTGAAATCTTGAAGGGCTGGAAGTGAGCATCAAAAATTATGCAATTTCTACTTTACGAACTTTGGTTTCGTGGGTTTGCACTTTTTTTGGAAGTGTGATATACAAAATACCAGCATCATATTTTGCGCTAATTAATTCTGTATCAACGCTTTCTGGAAGTTCAAAACTGCGTGAAAATTTGTAGTGTACAAATTCTGTGCGGCTGAAGCTATTTTTATGTTTTTCTTCCACATTTTCAACATTTTCTGTTGAGTGGTCTGTGTTTTCTTTGGCATTTTCGTTGTGGTTGTCGTGAATTTCAGATGAAATTTTGAGGATATTATCCTCAATAGAAAGTTTGAAATCTTCTTTTCTAAGTCCTGGAGCTATTACTGCAAGCTCAAAAGTGTTTTGTGTTTCTTTGATATTTACGGCAGGTGTAGTTACTTTGTGGGTTGTACGTGTCGCAAATTCATTTTTCCAATCATTTTTCTTGTTGTTACAATCTTTTTTACTGTTGTAACTTTCATTAAATTTCACTTGGAAATCATCTGCAAAGATTTTACCCAAATCTTTGAGCATATTAGGAATGAAATCAGCGTTTACATTTTTTTTTGAGAAGTCCATAGTTGTATTATTTTATATTTGAATTATTATTTATTTGACTTGATATAGCTTTTTGAAGTTTTTTGAATTGCAATTCTGATAAGTATTTTAACAACTCTTGTGCCAAATTCTTAAACGCTTTATTTTCTTTAAAATTGCCTAAAATATTATATAAAGTATGCCAATTTGTCATATTTATATGTAAATATTGTAATAAAAAATGACAAATTGTCTTATTTTGTCATAAATATTACTGAAAATTATCAAAATGGCATAAAAAAACCATAAAAGAGATTTTTATGGTTTTTGAAAAATCAAATTGAAAAAAAACTGATTAAAAAAAGTCAAAAAAGAACATAACAGCAGCGTGTTCTTTGCGTACACCTTTTGCAGAACCAATAGAACTACCATTTTTGCGTACAGTTCCATCACTTTCTATTTTGCCAACAGAAGAACCATTGATACGAACAGTTCCATCACTTTCCACTTTGCCAATGGAAGAACCATTTTTGCGGATAGTTCCATCACTTTCAATTTTTCCTTTTGATGAACCATTGACACGAATAGTGCCATCAGACTCAAATTTGCCTTTTGACGAACCGCCAAGGCGTACTGTTCCGTCTGATTCTACTGTACCAAAAGAAGAACCATTTTTGCGCAATTCTTGTGCAGAAACTGTTTGAATAGCACAAAAAAGCACTATTGAAAGTAAAAAATGTTTGATTTTCATAATTAAACTTTGTTAAAATTAAAAATATTATTTTGCTGAAATCCTATCAAAGCTACAAAATAAACAATAGCTTTCAAAATAAAAGCCTTGTTTTTATTTAAGTTTTAAATACATTTGTAGCAATTCACAATTCACAACCCACAATTCGCAACTCAAAATGAATTATCAGCAAAACAAACCCATTTATAAAAAACTCAAAGAAAGAAACATCAAATTCTCTCATGTGTGTGAGGTAGGTGTGTATCTGCCCGAAACTTCTAATATTGTAGATTTTATTTTGGATAATATCAAAACTACGCTTGTTGAGCCTGATGCCAGTCATATTGCTGCTATCAATGATTTTTTTAGAAATCAGACAAATATTACGCTGTTTCCGTATGCTATTTATGATTATGATGGTGTGATAAAACTTTCCAAAGCGGCTGCTTCTACTTTTATTAGTGAGCTGAAAGCAAGCCCTGCACTTGTCAATGATGAGTACAAAATTTCTGAAGAAAATACGTTTGAAGTGCCTTGTAAGATGTTTTCACAGGTAGATGCAGGAGATATTGATTTGTTGAGCGTAGATATTGAGGGTGCAGAATGGTATGTACTCAAAAATATGACAAGCAGACCAAAGGTTTTGTCCATAGAAACTCACGGAAAATTTTATGAGAATCCTTTTTTATTGGAAATAAAAAACTGGATAGCAAGCAATAATTATGTGGTTTGGTACAAAGATAAATCTGACACAGTTTTTATCAAAAAAGATTTATTTGAAATTTCTTTTGCAGAAAAATTACAATTAAAACTGACAGAAATGTACATTTTTTGGCGAAAATTCAAGAAAAACTTCTATTAAATTTCCTGCGAATGTATGATTAAGAAATAAAATTATTAACTAATTTGACATTTGTATAGTGAGATAAAGACATTGATAATTTGTTTTTTAAGGAACAGAAATTAAATAATTTCATTTTTTATTTTTACAATGTCTTAATAATCAATATTTTATATTCGTACCTCGTGCATCTTCCTTAGGGTGTAAACTAAATACCAAGACTCTCGCAGCAGGTCTATTGTTGGAAATAAAAAAATTTTAACTTAAAAAGCTGAAAATTGTTTAAAAAAAGTTATATTTTTTTTGGAAATGTGATTTTTATATGTACTTTTGAAAAAAATACTTTTCAACACGGAAAGTATGCAAATTACAATAACTATTTTTAAATAAAATTATGACTACGCTAGAAAGTTTCCAACACAGTATAGACCATTTAATGGCTAGTAGCACCGACATCAAAGCGGTTGCTGTAATTAGTAGTGATGGTCTGATGCTCCATTCTAACATACACGACATCAACCCTGATAAAGTGGCAGCACTTTCTGCAGCGGTACTTGGGCTTGCCAAAAAATCTGCGTCAGAAATGAACTTTGGTGCGCTCAATGAAATACAAATCAAAGGAGAAGATGCGACTTATATCATTCTTGCGGCAGGAGCAAAAAAAGTGCTTACACTTATTGTGGATACTCGTTGCAATATTGGAATGATAAATTTGCTTGCTAGAGAGGCTGCAAAGCAACTTTCTGAACAAGTGGAACTAGTTTAGTTTAGCTTATTTGTGTACACAATCAAACATAAATAAAATTATGCAACTATTTAAAAATATTGCTATTCTTAATCCCATTTTAATGGAGAATAAGAGTGGTCTGCTTACTGTAGTGGTGGACAAAAGCGTAACTGTAACTGTATGTGACGGACAAATAGTGGTTGATGAAAATAAAGATTTGTTTATAAAAAATATTCAACATCTTCAAATAGCAGAGATAACATTTGCGGAGCAAATAATCCCTAAAACCTATCAAATCTTTTCATTAGTGGGTATTTTATGGGAAATGGGACATACAGACAATAATATCAGCCAGATTTGCAAAGAATATTTATACCACAGAACCCTTAAAAAAGGATTAAAAAATATTTTTTACAAACTTACAGATTTGACTAACGAGGATTTTTTAGTGTATTTGTTTTTCATCAAGTCTGAAATAAGAACACTAGGTGATTTAATTGCATTTTATCCAAATAAAGATGCCCAAAAGCTAGAAAATGCTACTTACCGCCTTTTTTTAGTGGGAGAACTTGTTTTTGGAAAGGAGGTTGCACAAGAAGTTGTGGAGAATACTACTGATATGGTTAAGCGAATGTTGTTACAAAAATTGCTTAATAAAGTTTCTGCCTTATCCTACAACAAATAATCAAACTGCCAACTAATCACAAACTATGAAACAAGTCCTAAAATTAGTAATTTCAGGAGATGTAGGCGCAGGTAAAACGACTTTTGTGAGAGCAATAAGCGAAATTGAGCCTATTACTACAGATGAAGCCGTAACAGATGCCGCTACATTGTTATTAAAAGAATATACAACAGTTGCTATGGATTTTGGTCTACTTACGGTAGATGAAGATTTGATATTGCATATTTATGCTACACCAGGGCAAAGAAGATTTAGTTTTATGTGGGACGTACTCGCAGAAAACTGTTTTGGACTTATTTTCCTTGCTGATGCCTCTCGTATGGATTCTGTGTTGGAAACAAATGATATTATTTCATACTTTCAGCAACATTACCCAGAAATCCCTTATATTGTGTGCGTTACGAAGTTAGATGTGCCTGATAGTTTGGCTTTCTCTGCTGTAGTGTCACTTCTTGGACGAGATATACAATATTTGCCACTCAACCCAAATAGTCCAGATGAAGTAAGAGATGCCGCCATCACACTTATCTCTCTGGCTATGAATTAAGGAAGAAGTACGAAATAAGAGGTATGAATTTAAAACTTTGATTATTAAGCTATTTTTTTAGATTTTAGATTTTAAATTTATAAAAATATCAACCAAAAGGAAATAATCATAAAAAATTACAGTAAAAAATAGTATAGAAAATCATTAAAAAACAATTATTATCAATAAAAATCAATCCGTACAACTATGGAAAACAAAGAATCACAACTTAATGCAATCCTGCAAGGAATTGCTAAAGAAATTTCAGGAACAATAGGTATTTCTGTTGTTGAACTTGCTTCAGGAATGGCACTTTCTGCCTATTCTACACGCCCAGATTTTGACCTAAACGTTGCTGCTGCTTATAATGCAGAGGTTGTTAAGCAAAAACTAAAAGCAATGGCTGCGCTTAATCTGAAAGGAGAAACCATTGCAGATATGATTATTACGCTGACAACGCAAATTCACTTCATCAAATTTGTCAATCCAAAATATATTATTTATTTTGCTGGAGATAGTGCTTCTTCAAATATGGCAATGATGAAAGTGGTTTTGGGTAATGCTACACCAAAATTGCAAGAAGTTATAGACACGCTATAATTAGGAATTGTGAGTTGTGAGTTAAAAATACAAAGTACAATGTATTACAACTCATAACTCATAACTATTTAAGCTCTATTTTTCCTCCAATTAGAAATTTGTTTTGTATTTTTTTCTGATATTGAAGTGCTTTTTGCAGTATTTTTTGTTGTTTTCTTTTCTCCTAAAAATGTGGCTACAAGTGCTGCCGCAACTTTTTCTTCACTTTCAGATAATTTTTTGTCCAAAACAGCAGGTGTAAAATATTTCCCCACAAAGCCTGTATCAAATTTTCCTGAAATAAATTCCTCGTGATTTAGTACAAAACTACAAAATGGTAAAGTAGTTTCTATACCAACAATTTGGTATTCGTCAATGGCACGTTTCATACGTTCTATTGCTTCTGTGCGGTCTTTTCCAAAGGTTACAAGTTTTGCAATCATTGGGTCATAATAAATAGGAATATCCATTCCTTGCTCAAAGCCATCATCTACACGCACTCCTGCGCCTTGTGGACGCACATAAGTAGCCAAATTTCCAATATCTGGCAAAAAATTGTTGCGTGGGTCTTCTGCATAAACACGTACTTCCATTGCGTGTCCTAAGATTTGGAGATCTTCTTGTTTGATTTCTAAAACTTCTCCTTGTGCTATTTTGATTTGTTGTTTTACCAAATCCACACCTGTAATTTGTTCTGTTACAGGGTGTTCTACCTGCAAACGGGTATTCATTTCTAAGAAATAAAAATTAAGATTTGTATCCATCACAAATTCTACCGTTCCTGCATTGTAATAATTACAAGATTTTGCGACTTCTACTGCTGCTTTTCCTATTGCCTCACGCACCGCAGGCGTAAGAATAGGAGAAGGAGCTTCTTCTATGACTTTTTGATGCCTTCTTTGGATAGAACATTCACGCTCAAACAAAGAAATAATATTGCCGTACTTATCACCAAGTACCTGAACTTCAATATGTTTAGGCGACAAAATATATTTTTCAATGAAAACTGCACCATCTCCAAAAGAAGAAATAGCTTCACTTACAGCACGTTCCATTTGTTCCTCAAATTCTTCTTCATTTTCCACAATGCGCATACCTTTTCCGCCACCGCCTGCGCTTGCCTTAATTAAGATTGGGTAACCAATTTCTTTGGAAATTTTCTTTGCTTCTGGAATATCCGTAATAGCACTTGGCGTTCCTGGCACCATTGGGACGTTGTTTTTCTTTGCTGATTCTTTAGCTGCTAATTTGCTACCCATTACTTCAATGGTTTGCGGAGAAGGACCTACAAAAATAAGCCCTGCATCTGCCACTTGTTGCGCAAAAACGGCATTTTCAGACAAAAAACCATAACCAGGGTGAATAGCATCTACATTTAGTTGTTTGGCAACTTCAATGATTTTATCACCTCGCAAATAAGACTGTGAAGAGGCTGCCTCACCTATGCAAACGGCTTCATCTGCATACCTTACGTGTAGGGCATTACGGTCTGCAGTACTGAAAACAGCAACAGTTTTGATGCCCATTTCTCGTGCAGAGCGCATAATACGCAAGGCAATCTCGCCACGGTTGGCAATAAGGATTTTATTTATTTTTTTGATAATTGGCATTTATTTATTTTTTATTGTCTGTTCCTACGTAAAACGTGGATTTATGATTGTTAAACACTTTTAGGCTTTTGTTTGCAAAAACTATTTTTTCGTAATTGAAAACTAGATACGTATTCCCATTAAAAGTACGTCATCTCGTTGTGGTGTGCTTTTTTGAAAACTAAAAAGCTCATCTAACAAAAATTTCTTTTGCAAGTGCATTGGCTCTTTTGCATAGGTGAGAAGCAAAGTTTTAAGCCTATCACTAGAAAATTTTTCTCTTTTTGGGTTGGGAGAATCCACCAAACCATCACTAGAAAGATAAATACAATCTCCTTTTTGTACAGTCATCACTTGATTATGATAAGAGGTTTCTGTTTGATGTGATAGTTGTGTGCCTCCTACGTGCATACGGTCACCTCTTATTTCTGTTATTTGGTTATTTTGATAAATATAAAGAGGACGTTTTGCACCTGCAAAAGTAAGCTGAAAAGTTTTATTTTGTTGGTTTTCTGTATCTGCAATGTCGTTGCTATCTACGTCAATTTTGACGAGGCAAACGTCCATACCGTCTGTATTTCCTGTTTCTGTTTGGCGCAAATCTTTCACTACGCCCTCGTGCAGAAGCGTGAGAATACGCTCTGGACTAAAAACTCGGGCTTCTTTTACAATTTCATTGAGCAAAGTATTTCCTATCATACTCATAAAAGCTCCTGGCACACCGTGTCCTGTGCAATCTACAGCAGCAAAAAACAACTGATTATCCACTTTTGCGTACCAATAAAAATCACCAGAAACGACATTTTTTGGCAAATAGATATTAAAATAGTCTGTTGCGTGTTTGAGTATTTCTACAGAACTAGGCAAAAGCGCACGCTGAATAGTGCTTGCATATTGTATGCTTTGCCCTACTTGGTCGTTGATTTCCATTAGTTCTTTATTTTTGGTTTCAATAAACTCTCTTTGTGCTAATATTTCTTCTTGATTTTGTTGCAATTCTTCATTTTGCGACATAATCTCTTCTTGTTTTTGTTGTAGCTCTTGTGTTCTTTCTTGTACTTTTGATTCTAGGTTTTGGTTTTGTTCTAAGATAATTCTTTCATTTTCTTTGACAGATGCCACTACGTCTGCCTGCGCTTTTTCTTTCTCTACTCTAAAAATACGAATTTTGTCGGCAAGTGCAATAGACAAAAATATTACTTCTATAAATGAGCCAATAGCACTACTTACTTTCAAAAGTCCTTCACTAGGTAGGATATTTCTAGCTACAAAAACCTGAATAATTACCCCTACAAAAAAGCAACTCCAAGCCACCGTAAAAAATAAAGCTGCTCTATTTCCTGCACGATAGGTACTTATACCTGCATACAACAGCAGTACAGAAAGTACTAATAAACCAATTGTACCAAAACTTATAGCTATGCTATATGGAATAAAAAAACAAGCAACCGTACCAATACTACACAAAATAATGTACCCCCAAATGAGTTTGTGCGCAAAGGGGGCAAACTTTTTGGTATAAAGGAAATTGAGCGTAAATAGCATAGAGAATACCATTGAGGCAAAAATAGCAATAACCATTGCTTCGCTTGCCCACCAAACAGAATTACTCCAAAGATATTGGAAAGCGTGTCCTTGTATTGATGCTTGAACACCAATAGAATAAATAGCAATAAAAATACAATAGTAAAGATAACTAATATCTCTCAAAGTAAAATAAATAAATATATTATATAAAAACATCACCAAAAAACCTCCATACCAAATGCCTATCAAAATTTCGGAGAGGGCAATGTGGGCACTTAGTTTTTCAGAACTATAAAGTGTGGGCGTAAATTGCAAAGACCCTTCTGTAGTTATTCTGATATAATAAGTTTGTGTTTCTGCATTTTTGTGCTGAATAGGAATTAAATAGTTTTTATAAAGTACAGAACGCTCTCCAAATGGGCGAAAATCACCAAAAGAACGGCTTTTCCAAATTCCTGCCTCATCTTTAGAAAAGAATTCTATTTTGTCCATTGGCGGATAATCCAATTCCAAAAAATACTGCTTGTGAAGGGTGCTATTATCTTTTATCTGAAATTTGAACCAATAAGCGGAAGGTGTAAAGCCAAAATTGAAGTCTTTTTTGTCAGAAGACAAAAAAGAACTTGCATTAACGGGTTTTTCTATATTATCAATAGTAAGTTCACTTTTTTTATCTTCTTGATAGATAAAAAGTCGTCCTAGTGATATTGTTTCTGTATTTTCATCTATAACAGCGGCTTTTTGTTGTGCGTTAGTGGTGAAAAAATTAAACAAGAAAAAACCAAGGAAAAGTAAAGAAATGTTATACGTTTTATAGCTGTTTTTGATTATGTTATTGTTCATACTTTTATTGATATAGATAAGTTTTTGTACACCACCAATTTAAAAACCTAAATATAAATGTTTTTTACGAAAAAGTACAATTTTTTCTTAGATAAATGTAAGATTTTTTTGGAATAGATTTTGCACTTGCTTAAAATATAAAAAGATAAGTTGTATCTTTGCCAAACATAAAATATAATTATTTAATTTTCAATGAAATTACGAGCAGAACACTTAATAAAAAGATATGGCAAGCGTACAGTTGTCAATGATGTATCAGTAGAAGTAGAACAAGGGCAAATAGTGGGTTTACTTGGGCATAATGGCGCAGGAAAAACAACCACTTTTTATATGGCAACAGGGCTTGTAAAGCCTGATGAAGGCAAAATTTTTCTTGATGACAAAGATATTACAGCACTTCCAATGTACAAACGAGCTAAATTAGGTTTGGGTTATCTAGCACAAGAGGCAAGTGTTTTCAGAGATTTGACTGTTGAAGACAATATTAGGGCGGTGTTGGAGATGATGGATATTCCTAAAAATGAGCAAAAAGAACGTACAGAGCAACTTTTAGAAGAATTTAGCCTTACACACGTAAGAAAAAATTATGGGAAAGTATTGTCTGGTGGTGAGCGCAGACGTACAGAAATAGCTCGTGCATTAGCCGTAAAACCTAAATTTATCTTGCTTGATGAACCTTTTGCAGGTGTTGACCCACTTGCAGTAGAAGAAATTCAACATATTATTTATAAATTGAAATTCAAAAATTTGGGAATTTTGATTACTGACCATAATGCTGATGAAACTTTGTCTATCACAGACCATGTATATGTAATGTCAGGTGGAAAAGTATTTAAAGAAGGCATTCCAGCAGATGTTGCCACAGACCCAGAAGTGAAAAAACACTATTTGGGCGAGTTATATGAATTTAAGAAGAAAATTTTTAATGTAAATTGATAAATATTTTTCCTAAAATGAAAATATAACACAAAAAAGCACGTTATTTGTTGGATTAAAATTAGATTATTCTTAAATTATTTCTACATAAAAATACTTTAAATTAAATGAAAAAAATATTCCCTTTTTTGCTGTTTTTAGCTATTGTGAGCATATTTGCGGCTTGTACGAAAAAAGATGAAGTACAAATCAAGACACAAAAAGAACTGATTACTGCCCACGTTTGGGTGGGTGATAGTATTACACCTAATGTTACGACCACTTTTCCGTTCGTAACGCCTGAAATAACGGCAGCACTTGCAGCGGCAAGTACCCCACGTAGCAACCAAGCAACTGCTTTGGAGTTTAAAACTACCAATGATGCTGTTGTTTATGCTCGTGATACTATTACTAGTGTACTTTCTAATCCACAAACAACGCCTTATACTATTGATGAAACTACCAAAAAAGTTACTTTTACCAATGTTGATGCATTTATTCCTGCGGAAATTGCCGTTTTGCTTACTACTTATAATGTTACCATACCAAAAGTGTGGGATATACAAACGCTTGATGACACAAGATTGCGTTTATACACAGAACAAACGCAGAATGTAACCATATCAGGTTTACCATTGGCTGTTCCTATTACACTCAAAGTCAAACTTTCATTTAAAAAATAACCGTTTTGAAGTGTGAGGTGTGAAGTGTGAGGTGTGAAGTGTAAGGTATGAAGTGAAATACATTGTACTTTGTATTTTATCTCACACCTCACACCTCACACTTCAAACCTCATATCTCACACTTCACACCTCAAAAAAGTGCCTAATACTACTAATAAAATCCCCTTAAAATTTGTTTTATGGGGATTTTTGCGTCTTGTGCGTGCAGGAAATTTGCTTATTATGGTTATTACGCAATATTTTGCCAAAATAATGCTTTTAAACTACACCAAAGAGTCTTTTAGTATTGATTTTGATTTTATTTTGTTGATGTTTTCTACTATTTGCGTTGGGGCGGCTGGTTATATCATCAATGATTATTATGATATGAAAATAGACATCATCAATAAACCTAAAAAAATGGTGATTGGGCGTATTTTGCGCAGAAGAACGGCTATTATTTGGAATATTTCTTTTAATTTTTTAGGGCTTTTGTCAGCTTTTTTCTTAGGAAAAACTATCTTTTTATTTGTATTTTTTACCATATTTTTTCTTTGGTTATATTCTAATAAACTCAAAAGAACAGCATTTGTAGGTAATTTTGTTGTGGCGGCTTTGTCTGCAAGTGGGCTTTTGATTGTAGGTGTTTTTGAGAAAATTTATAGTTTAGAAATATGGTTTTATGTAGTTTTTGCATTTTTGGTTTCTTTGGTACGAGAAATTATTAAAGATATTGAAGATATGAAAGGAGATAAAAATGTAGGCGCAAATACTTTGCCTATTGCGCTTGGAATACCTAAAACTCGTACTTTTTTGTATATGATTATTTTTCTTTTTGTGGTAGGAATTGTGATTGGTTTTTTCTTTTTTTCTAAGTGGCGGATAATTTTCTTACTTGTTGTTAATTTGCCTCTTTTGGTTTGGCTTATTGTCAATTTGAGGCGTGCTGATAAGAAAAAAGATTTCTCCCAAATGAGCCTAATTTGCAAGATAATGATGATTTTTGGTATTTTTAGTATGTTGCTCTAAAAGATTTTAGGTTTATTTTAGGATTTTGTGCAAAAAAATCTTACATTTGGCATACTATTTGAAACCAATAGTTTAGTATTTTTTAATCATTTTCCAACCAAAAAACAAAAAACAATTCTATGAAACGTAACGCACTTTTTATCCTCACTTTGCTTTTCTCTTTTGCTATTGGGCTTAGCTCTTGCAAAAAAACAGAGCCAACTCCACAACCAGTAGTTAATACTGTGGCAACAGGCAAAGCAAATGCAAGCAACGAATTCGTTTGGACAGGCACTATGACCTCATCAGCTCCACTTGATAGAGTAACGCTTACCAGAGTGGGCGAAGCAGCACCATTTTATTTAGATGATTCTACTGCAAAAAACAAAACTTCTTATACGTTTTCGTATTTGATTACAGGTATCACAACAGATAGAACTATTAGAATGGACGCTTATGCGCAAAACGGAACAGTAACCTCTCTTACTATTTTCATCAGCAAATTCTAATAATCTGCTTGATAAAATTAGAGAAAAACAAAAATCCTTTACAATTATTTTGTAAAGGATTTTTTTGTAATTAGAAATCTGATTTTTCTTGTCATCATTTATAAATATTTTAGTATTTAAGTAGTTATTTACTTGAAAACCAAGTTAATTCCTTATATTTACACACATATATATATCTAAAATTTATAAAAATAGAATATTTGGGGAATAAAATACAACCAAAATGGAATAAAATACAACCAAAATAATTTTTATATTCCCTAGTTGCTACCTATTTTTGCATCACACAAAAGAACAATAATTCTAGAAAAACCTATTTTGTGTATGTCAATTTTTTTTAAATCTTTAAATAAATACTTTTTATGAAAAAGTTAAATAATGAGCAAATGGAAAATTTGCAAGGGGGATTATTCCCTATTGACCTTTGTCAAATAGGGCAAAATATGGCAGCACACGGCATGTATACATTTAACATGGAACTCTATGTGGCTGGGTTAAACTTCCAAGGACGTTTTTGTGCGTAGTCAATTTTCCCTAACTTTAAAAATTATGAAAAAATCATTTATTCTATTTTTGTTATTGCTTAGTATCATATCAAAAGCGCAAACCAAAGAAGATATATTAAAACGTCATTTTGAAAAAATGGGAACACCTGAAAAGTGGTTATCTATCAACACTTTCAAAAAAGAAAGTACAACTATTTATGGTAATTCTCTTGTTTCATCTAGAACTTCTAAAGAAACTAAATATTGTCAAAAACCTGCATTAACAAGAATAGAATCTAAAAGTAAAAATAATAGTAATGAAAATTTATTTATTGTTGCGTCTGATTCATTGGGAACTTGGCAAAAAATCAATAACGCAGATGTGGAGAGAATTTCAAAATATGGTATAGATTTTATACAAACAGATATGACTATTTTTATTGCCACTGAATTAAAAAATAAAAATAATATAAAACTTAAAACCAATGAATTTATAAATGGTAAGGAATATTACGTTTTAGAGGTGAAAAATAATACAGTTATCAGGAGGCTTTTATATATTAATATGAAAACGTATATGATAGATATTTGTACCTCTGTAGATTATGATGGTAAAAGTTCTAATGCCATAGCAACACATTTATCAGATTATAGAGATGTTAAGGGATTTTTGTTTCCTTTTCTATCTGAACTCAAAGAGTTTGGCGTAAAAATGATTACTACAGATATACAAATAAATATCCCTATTGATAATAAGATTTTCAGCCCAGAAAAAGAATAACCATTATTTCTCTTTCTCCAAAAGTTCTATTATTTTGGCTTGAAGTGCAATAGTGCGGTCTTTTTCTTGACAAAGTTGTTCGTATATTTGTAAATGACTTTGTAAAAGTTGAATTTCATTTATACTTACATTTCCGTTGTTATCACCGACATTTATAAGCATACTTTTATCAGTAAAATCTTTGATTTCTTCAGTTGTAACGCCCAAACTATCTGCTATTTCTTTCATTTTGGTTTCTGTGAGCTTTATACGTCCTGTTTCTCGTTTACTTACGGTACTTTGGCTAATTTTGAGTTTTGCAGCCATTTCTTTTTGAGAAATATCTTTTGTTTTGCGTACACGGCGTGTTTTTTCGTTGTTATCCATAAGTATTTTTAGTTTTAAATATCTATTTCTGTGAAAAATAAGGTTTAATTCTTATATTTACAAATAAAAATTTACTTTCTTTTAAAAACATTCTTAAAAAAGAATATTTAAAGAATAAAATATTCTCAAAATAGAATATAATATTCCCAAAATAATTTTTATATTACATAATTGCTGCCTACTTTTGCACCGCACAAAAGAACAATAATTCTAGAAAAACCTATTTTGTGTATGTCAATTTTT